>JAKEIJ010000170.1 GCA_022545805.1 Nitrosotalea sp.
AACCATCCATGACAATATCTAATATTGTTTCGTCAAGCAATGCACCGACGCTCATTATCATTACATCTTTTCTGTTTTGTAGTATGCTTAGAATATCATCACGTACTGCATCTTGGGATGCAGCCTCGATTATCATATCCACAGGAGACGCTGCAAGCAGTCCGACATTTTCTGTTATAACAGGTTTATTTTGTAGATTGTCTACAAGTTTTGCAGAATTTTCTTTAGAGAAATCATAGATATGTGTGAGCTTGGCAGAAATTTTTCCAGAATCTATTGCAAAGGCAATCTCTGATCCAATTGCCCCACATCCAAGTAACCCGACTCGTTTCAATCAAAATTTCTAATATTCATCCTTGTTAAATCTGTTATCAGGTTTTAACAAAATATTGAATTATCTAAAGCGACCATAGTACCATGAAGACAAGAAAATGGAAAAACACGAGTCTGCACTAATTGAGAAAGTTCTCTTTAAGATAGCAAAACAGTGGATAGCAGGAGATACAATGGAAGAGGCATTAAAGTCAGCACGAAATGCAAATGAGAATGGCATGAATGCCATACTCAACAAGTTGGGTGAACACCTGACATCAAAAACACAGGTGATCCAGACGGTAGAGGACTATCTCACGCTTGTCTCAAACTTGCGAAGATCAAAGATAACCGGAGGACTATCCATAAAGCCGACCCAGGTTGGACTTGCAATTAGCACAAAAGAGTGTCACTCAAACCTTGATACCATAATAGAAAAAGCTCTAGAGTTCCAGTCTTTTGTCTGGATAGACATGGAGTCATCAGAGTATACCGATGACACTTTCAAGATATACAAAACCCTGTTTGAAAAATATGAAAGACTGGGAGTAGTAGTACAGGCAAACCTCAAGCGCACAGAAAATGACCTTTCTATGCTTTTGAAAAATGGATCTAAAGTTCGTCTTGTCAAGGGAGCATATCATGAAGATACCAAGAACGCATACAGAACAAGACACGAAGTAGATGAAAATTATAAAAAATTAATGAATATTTTATTTGAACAAGGAAACGAGTTTGCAATAGCAACACATGATTCTAAGTTAATTGATCTTGCAATGGATTTATCAAAAAAACATGAAAAAAAATTCGAGTTTCAAATGCTAAAGGGAATACGTGATGAGCTAAAACCTATTTTGGTAAAAAGCGGTTTTGAGGTTTCAGAGTACATTCCATATG
Organism: Nitrosotalea sp.; assembly: GCA_022545805.1. Lineage (GTDB taxonomy): Archaea > Thermoproteota > Nitrososphaeria > Nitrososphaerales > Nitrosopumilaceae > Nitrosotalea. The sequence goes on from JAKEIJ010000170.1 coordinate 1,210, forward strand.
GAACCAACTGGTTTCCATATTCAATCAGAAGACTAAGGGAGAGAAAACGAAACATACTTCTTCTTGGAAGTGCCTTTATTCACGCACATCGAGTCTGAGTCTGTTCCCGCAAAAATTGCAAGAGATAGTATGTCCCTCCTGCTCCCTTTCCAGAGATTCCAGAATCTTTCCATCCGACAAAGGGTTGTGCTCCAACCATTGCGCCAGTAGTGGCACTAGCTTCCCTATTGGCATAGGTTACTCCGGCTTCGATTCTTTCAAAAAATTTTTCAACCTCATTTTTGTCTTGGCTGAAAATCCCCGCAGTGAGACCATAATTGCTCTTGTTTGCCATGGCAAGTGCCTCGTCAAAGTTTTCAAACTCTTCAACACATAGAAATGGTAAGAACAGTTCTTCTCGAATCAACTCATGATCTTTTGGAAGATTTGTCACAATTGTAGGTGCAACAAAGTTTCCATCTTTATTGGAACCATCAGAGACAACAGAACCACCGCATATTATCTTGCCATCTTTTTTTGCCAGATCAGATGCTTTTTGGAATTTTTTTACCGCAGACTCGTTTATGACAGGTCCAATGTAGGCATCTTTTTCCCATGGCTTGCCAATCTTTAGTGCGCTAGTCTTTGTAACAAGTCGCTCCAAAAACTTGGGAGCAATTGATTTTTGAACATAGACACGCGAGCACGCACTACATTTCTGTCCGCTGTAGCCAAATGCTGCACGCAATACTCCATCTGTTGCTTTTTCAATATCAGATGACGCAGAAATTATTGCAGGATTTTTGCCTCCCATCTCTGAGATAAATGGCCTAGGCCTGTGTGATTCAAATTCGGAATATCCAGACATTCCAACTTCTTTTGAGCCAGTAAATGCGATACCGTCAACAAGATTACTGTCAAGTATTGTTTTTCCAACGATACTTCCTGCACCTGTTACAAAGTTTATTGCAGATGTTGGTAGTTTATGGTATATTGCTTCAACAAACTTGAATGCAGATATCGGCGCATCACTTGATGGCTTTAGGACAATAGTATTTCCGGTAATCAATGCACCAGATGTCATCCCTATTGCAATCGCAGATGGAAAGTTAAACGGTGAGATTATCCCCCATACGCCATATGGTTTGAGAACGCTTCTTGTCCTCTCACTTGGAGAAGCACTTTTCGTCTCTTTTGAGAATCCCTCGTTTGTTTCCAGTTGTTCAGCATAAAACCTCATAAAATCAATTGACTCATCTAGGTCTCCCATTGCCTCTAGTCGGTTCTTTCCGTTTTCAAAGCAAAGAATTGCAGCCAGGATAAACTTGTCTTTAGAGAATACATCTGCAACCTCTCGGAAAATTTCTACCCTTTTCTGATATGATACAAGAGACCATTTGTAAAACGAGTCCTTGGCAGCCTCAATTGCATACAATGTATCTTCTTGGGTAGCAAGTGGAAATCTTCCTAGTATCAGATTCTTATCAGCAGGTGATCGAACTTGAAATATATCATTAGAGAAGATCTCTTTTCCGCCAATTATCATAGGGTATTTCTTACCAAAGTCTTTTTGCACTTGAGATACTGCAGAATCAAATTTTTTGTGAAACTCGTCAGTTGAGTTGTTATCTACAAATTTACCCCAGGTTCTCTCGTTTTCAAACATGTTATGACATTAGTATATCACCATTAATTAATTATCTAGAGATTTTGTGTTGATTTTGCATTAACCACAAGGCAAACCAGTTTCAAACGAGAAACATTTTATCTGTGCAGGCAAAGGTGTTTTATGCTCAATACGGTTTATCGCGACGCAATAAAAAGGCGCGATGAGGCAAGGTCAATCTTCAAGGGCGAGAAATTCGATCAGATAATCAAGACGGCTAGGGAAAACTGGATAGATTACACCCCCAAGAAAAAGGACGCCGAGATTGCAGGAATAGACAGTAGTTACAATAGTACCAAGTTTCAGGGGTTGGAACTTTGGGTAGTAACAGGCGTATCCATAAAATCCGATGGCACCATAATATCCGAGAGCCATAATCAAGGGCTAGGCCAGCCATCGCCTGAGCTTGAGACACAGGCAAGTAAAATGGAGGTAGATGCATGCATCAACTCTGTTGACAAGGCAGACTTGGTCATATTAGACGGCTCGTTATATTCACAATTTCTTACGAGGCAGACATCGCTTGGAAGTTCAATAACAACGGCAATAAAAAAAAGAAACAATGTAATTTTCATATCAAAGACATCGTCTGCTAGAAAACAATTTGAAAGACTAGGCTCCATGGCAGGAGACATATTCTATTACAACCACGCAGTCAAGACACCAGGCTTTAGTAGAATATTTGCAGATATCAGTCTTGGACCTGGCAAGGTGGTGTCATATGTTTATGCAAGACTAAGAGATTCGACTCCATTAATCAAGGTAGAACTTTTGGGTGCAAACCACACAGACGATGAAATAAGATCACTTCTTGACATGATAACAAAGAACAGCGTTGGAGGATATCCATATTCATTAAAACTTGCACATGAAAACTGTAAAATATCCAATTCAGATCTTGCAAGACTTGTTAGTCTATATGGACTAGGAAATGAGATTGGTTCAAGAGAGGTATTGAGTTGACAATTGGTGTAGTAATAGGAGAATCAAGGCCTACTGATGTAACAGCTCAATCATCAAAGCCACTCTCAGTTGGAGAATACGTAATAATTGATTCCCAAGACGGACAAATTTTAGGCCTTGTTGAAAAGTCATTCATCTCAAGTGAGGCGCTAACAGACGTAAGAAATTTTGATGAAGCTGTGGAAAGCAAAGAAGTTGCAGATATCAATTCACGTGATAAAAATTACAAGGTAAAGATTGGAATACTTGGTTTTCTGGATAAATTACAAAAAGGTCAGATGATCTTACCAGCAGTACCTCCACTACCAGGCACCTCGATCATAGAGGCAACACAAAAAGATCTTGGTGTAATATTTGGTCCTATGGCAGAAGAATGGGTAAGAATTGGCTCGCTCTTGAGAAACTCAACTATCGAGGCCAAGATAAACATCAACAGGATAGTATCACGACACCTGGCAATTCTTGCAATGACAGGCATGGGAAAAAGCAACCTAGTATCTCTAATTGCAAGACATGTCGCATCACTAAACGGTACCCTGATTATTTTCGATTACCACAATGACTATGAAAATCTTGACGTTTCAAAGATGAACTATATGCTTGCAAAGATAAATCCCAGATTACTTCCTGCAGACAAGCTAGCTGAAGTAATTGAACTTCGAGAAAATGCAGACAAGCAGCAAAGGGCATTGCGGGAGTCATTTACAGAATCCGTGAAACAGTCAAAAGATTTCTGGCAAGCACTTGAGGAAAGTGCGGCATCATTTGGCCGCACCACAAAAGGTTATGCAGACAGTGCAAGCAGAGTGCTGGACAAGATAGATGATGCAAAACATAGATTCTCAGACATACTAGACCCAGATTGCGGCGACCCAGTAGACCTCATCAAGGAAGGAAGGGTTAACGTACTGAACATATCAGAGCTTAGTGAAAGACAAGCTAATGCAGGATTATCATATTACTTGCAAGAATTATTACAACATAGAAAGGATGCGGTCTGGGAAAGAAAAGGCAAGTCTTCAAACAAGAGGGCCAACAGATTTCTTGCACCAATATTTATCATAATAGAAGAAGCACATGTATTCATTCCAAAAGGGGAACAAACAGATACAAAGTATTGGGCATCAAAGGTAGCAAGAGAAGGACGCAAATTTGGTATCGGTCTTTGCGTAGTATCACAGAGACCAAGAAATATTGATCCAAACGTACTAAGTCAGATGGGCTCGCTTGCAATAATGAAGATAGTTCAAGATGATGATCAGCAACAGATTGCATCAGCTGCAGAATCACTAAGCAAGGACCTACTATCACAACTTTCATCTTTGAATATCGGTGATGCGGTATTAATTGGACAGTGGGTAAATCTGCCATCAATAGTACATGTTGACGAAGTCAAGAGTAAGAAATCAGGCTCTGACCTGAATGCAGTATCAGAGTGGAACCAGACTGACAAGTTCAAGCAAGTTGCAAGAGAATCTACAAATTCGATGATTCAAAAAGATCTGTTATTAGATTGAGATGATCTTCTCACATATCTCTGACACACATCTTGGTTTTGTACAGTACCATTCAGAAGAGCGTGAAAATGATGTATACCATGCATTTGATGAAGCAATTGATACATCAATAAAAGACCACGTCGATTTTATCATTCTAGCAGGAGACTTATTTCATGTTCCAAATCCAAGCGGAAAGGCAATTGTGGTACTTGCAAACGCATTGAAGCGTCTAAAGAAAAGCAATATTGACTCTTTTTTCATCTTGGGAGACCATGACATCAGCAGAATCAGGGCAACACCCGTACCTTGGGTATACCATAACCTAGACTTTTCAAAGTATATTGGAAACGGTAAGCCCTTTGTTTACAAGGATGTCCTAATTGCAGGCTTTGACAAGCGAAGAAAGTCAGAGATTGAGTCATTTGAGAGTGATTTTGCCCAAGTGGATGTCGAGGCCAAAAAACACCAGGGACACAAGATACTTGTTTTGCATCAAGGAATTGCAGAGATAAACAAGTTTGCTGCAGAACTGAATTCTACAGACCTTCCAAAGAATTTCACATATTATGCAATGGGCCATCTTCACGACCAAGATTTAAAACGATTCGCCCACCTTGGAGGACCATTAGCATATCCTGGATCAATTGAACTTACTTCGAGTGAGGGAATAAAAGAAACGCAAAAAGGGTTTTACCAAGTAGACATTTCAAAACCAGAGGCCAGTCCAACATGGATAAAGCTTGACACAAGGCCGCAATTTTCCCACAAAACATCAATTGAAAATATCCCAAGCGAGGTGGATGCAATTGCAGACAAGATAAAATCACTTGCAAGAAAACCAATAGTGGAATTAAAGATTACCGGAGAAGGTTACGAGCCAGGACTGGTTCAAGCACA
>JAKEIJ010000171.1 GCA_022545805.1 Nitrosotalea sp.
GACTCAAAGCAGTGTTTGTGATGACTGACAAAACAGATTCAAAGTTACTATCTATTTCCTTTGCAATTGCAATTTTGTCTATTCCAAATAAAAGATTCACAGACGATGAAGCAAGAACCGGATCAGCTGCTTCCACAATTATTAATGATTCATTTTTCCTTACACCATCATGATTTTGATCTTTCATCTTTAGAATCTTTGAGACATTTGTTGAAAGATTGTTTATCTTGTTCAGAGAATATATGGATGGAAAAATAACAAGCACAGTTTTTTCTGACATTGTGTTTTCATTGTTTATCTTATTTATAACTCTAGAACGCCATTGTTTTACCTAAATAATTATATGACGAATGATGGCAAATTTTATCATGTCAAAGTTTACTGCTGCACAGATACAGCAGTTAAATGAAAGTCTAAAAACTCCTCAAGAAGTTTTGAAATGGTCATTAGACAATCTACATCCTAAACTAGCTTTGGCATCAAGTTTTGGTGCAGAGGATGTCGTTGTAATTGATATGCTAATGAAGATAAATCCCAAAGCAAGAATCTTTACTCTTGATACTGGAAGGCTTAACCAAGAAACGTATGATGTTATGGATGCAATACGTAAAAAATACAATCTAAATTTAGAAGTGATGTTTCCAGATCAGGACGAAGTAGAACAAATGGTTCGCATAAATGGATTGAATTTATTCTATGATAGTGTAGGTAACAGAAAACTTTGCTGTGGTATAAGAAAGGTCCATCCGCTAAATAGAATTCTTTCAACATTGGATGGATGGATTACAGGATTAAGGGCAGATCAAACTGAGGTAAGATCAAGTGCAAATAAAATAGAATTTGATGAACAACACAACGGTATCGTCAAGATAAACCCAATAATCGAGTGGACTTGGGAACAAACTTGGGATTATATCAAAAAACATGACATTCCTTATAACAAATTGCATGACAAGGGATTTCCTAGCATTGGATGTGAGCCATGTACGCGCGCAATCAAATCTGGTGAACCACTCCGCGCAGGACGTTGGTGGTGGGAGTCTGACTCACAAAAAGAATGTGGATTACATGCGGACCACGGTAAGTGATATAATTGGCAAACGTTGGAGTAGCAAAGCCACATGGTGGTAAATTAGTAAACAAAATTACAAACAAAGATCCAAACCAGTTGTTTTCAGTTGTTGTTAGCGCTGATCTGGCAAATGACATAGAAAATATTGCTGATGGAATTTTTAGTCCGCTTGAAGGATTTCTAGTACAAGAAGATTTTGATAAAGTAGTTTCTCAAGGCAGATTGGCTAATGATTTGCCATGGACAATTCCAATTGTACTTGATGTAGACAAGGAAACTGCTACAAAGATGAAAGATGCTGGAGACGTTGCATTAAATGTAGCTGGGAAAAATTTTGCAATATTACATGTAGAAGATGTCTATACTTTTGATAAAAATCTAGTGTCAAACAAAGTCTATGGTACATCTGATCCAAAACATCCAGGTGTGACAAAAACTATGAACATGAAAGAGTTTCTTGTTGGTGGAAAAATTGATTATGTAAAAAGATCAGATGAAACTCAAATCAGGAGATACAGAAAAACACCTATTGAAACCAGAGATTTCTTCCAAAAGGCAGGATGGAAAACAATCGTGGCATTTCAAACAAGAAATGTTCCACATGTGGCACATGAGATGCTTCAGAAAGCCTCTCTTAATACTCATGATGGACTATTTGTAAATCCTCTTGTAGGAAAGAAAAAGTCCGGAGATTACAAAGATGAAGCAATCGTTGCTTCTTATGAGACTCTCATATCTCACTATTATCCTCAAAACCGATGTTATCTTGGTACCTTGCATACCGAAATGAGATATGCAGGACCAAAAGAGGCAATACATCATGCCATAATGCGAAAAAACTTTGGATGCACTAATATCATAATAGGGCGAGATCATGCAGGTGTAGGTACATACTATGATCCATTTGCTGCACAAAAGATCTTTGACTTGTATCCTGACATTGACATTGAACCAATTTTCTTTCCGGCATTTTTCTATTGCAGAAAATGCTTGTCATTTGCAAGCGAGCGAAATTGTCCACATGGTGCAGAACACCAAGAAAGTCTGAGTGGCACTAAACTCAGGGCAATGATTCTTGACAAACAGAATCCATCTGAATATATGATGAGGCCAGAAGTATTCCAAGTCCTAACAAAGTTAGCTAATCCCTTCGTAGACTAGATTTTTATTGAAATGATATAATTGCAGATCATGCGTATCTTGCTAGCTGTGCTCTTGTTGGCAGGTTCATTTTTGCCTGTTTATGCTCAAGAATCAACCATGAACAAGTCTGAGCGATATGATTCCCTTCAAGTGCCATATACTGCATTTAATGTCTATAGCAAAAATGCTACACTCTTCAAACTTGATCACGAGCATGTAACCAACTGGGAACTTGAAATGCAAAACAAACTCCAGTATACAAATCAAGAAGGAAATGTTGTAGTAAGATTGTATGAAGATATTCATACGCAAAAGTTTATCGAAATTGGAATGGGAGGCCCACCTGATTATCGATTCTGGGTTGCAGTAAATACTCCTGAAGATGGATACTTTATGATTCACGATGAAAAAAAGATTGGCTGGACTCCCGACAAACTTATCACAGCAACTCACTCAAGCAGTGGTGGTCTGACTGTAAGTGTTGGCTCAAAGGAGGCAGTCTCCAACTTGGATGTAGCAGGCTTTACTATGAGAGAGTTTACTGTTTCTGGAATGAACTCAGCTTCTGATCCCCCACCAGTAGAATCTGGAGCA
>JAKEIJ010000172.1 GCA_022545805.1 Nitrosotalea sp.
GGAGTCTTGTTGTTTTTAACAACTATCTCAGTCCATTTGCACATAAAATTCAATGATGTGTTTTTCAGTAATGCACCTGGCAAAAGACCAGATTCGACTAGAATCTGAAAACCATTACATACACCAAGAATAGGCATGCCCTTTTCTGCCATTTTTTTTACATCTTTTATGACTGGACTATGGGCTGCAATCACTCCTGCACGCAACCTGTCACCATATGAAAAACCACCAGGCAGTACTATTGCATCAATGTTTTTTGGCAGTTCATCATTATGCCATACAAGTTGTGACTTGAGGTGAAATACATCAGTCAGTACATGATGCATGTCACGATCGCAATTGCTTCCAGGAAATACTATTACTGCAACATTCACAAACTACATTAGTTTTCAGACATATTAAATTGAATCGGCAATAATTTTTTAAAACCAAATCTGTAGATGGTCTGTTGTATAGAAAATATGATGATCGCATGTTGTATATAGCGATCAGTATCGTACTAGAATTTGTGTCCTTATCGTTTTATTACAGAAGTTTATTTTTCAATTCAAGATGCTAAAGTTAGGAAATCTACCTCCTGTAACTACAACCCTAGTTGTTGTAAACATCCTGGTTTTTGCATATGGAATATTCAGTGATACACAGAATTCAATAATTTCCAACTATGGATTTGTTCCAAATGAATTATTCAAAGGAGGTGGTCTTCTAGACAGCATTTTGAGATTATTTACCTCAATGTTCATTCATGCAGGCATTGCACATATCGCATTCAACCTGTTTGCCTTGGCATACATGGGAGGATTTGCTGAGAGATCAATTGGCAGACCAAAATTTATCGCATTATACCTGTTAGCAGGGCTTGGTGGTGCTCTGTTCCATGGAATCATTGCGTCATACATACTTGGAAATGGAAATTCTGTACTCATCGGAGCATCAGGTGCAATATCAGGCATCCTTGGAATTTCTGCAGCACTTGGAGATATCAGAGGATATTATTGGCTTGCAATCCAAGTACTCTACGTATTCATTGGTTCTGTCGCATCGCTTTCAATAGCATTTGCAGCCCATGTTGGAGGATTTGCCACAGGACTTGCATTGACTAAACTTTTGATCGAGTTAGAGCGACGTAAGAGAAACCCGTACAGAAACTTGCCTTGAAATTCAAGTTTTTTATAATACAAAAAATAAGATCAAAAAATAATTTACAGAAAAACTATTCATATTTTCATATGATTTTATTTTTAAAAAGAGTGGAATCGTTTTTATTCTAATATTCGTTGGTACTAGCTATGGGTCTAGTTCGCGATATCATGGTTCGAACTGTAATCACAATAGAACATGACAAGACTGCAAAAGACGTAGCATTACTTTTTGCAGAAAAGGGCATAAGTTCACTTGTTGTAGTGCAAGAAGGCAAGCCAATTGGACTTGTAACTGAAAGAGACCTTGCCCGCAAGGTATCAACAACTGATAGAAAAAGTGCGGATGTTCAACTATCCGAAATAATGTCACCCAACTTTAGATGGGTAGAGCCAATGACACAGATAGAGGACGCTGTTCAAAAGATGTTAAACAAGAATGTACGAAGACTTCTAGTCCTAGACAACAATAACCTAGTCGGAATCATAACCGAGACTGATCTTGCAAAATACTTGCGAAGTAAACTGCTCATAGACGGGGCATTGGATGATGTCACTGCTCTCAATAGAAAAGTGATAAAGAGTGGCTAGACGCCTAGCGTCTCAACTGATACCTTACTTACAAGTGGATTGAAGATTCTAAATTGGTTGCATATCTCAAGTACAGTTTTTTCTGCAGATTCCTTGTTTTTTGCATCAATTACAAATCTCAGCATCTTGGCTGAACGGACCTTTTTGATACTTGTCTTTTTGTCTTTTAGAATCAAGTCATTCAATATAGTATCACCTTCTGGGTCTACAATTTCAGGTTTGTTTTCAATTATTACATTGACCTTGAAGGAAGGCATAAAATGCGTTTATGTACAATCAATTTAAGCTTTGAGCAAGGCAACAAGAAAATGAAACCAGTTTTTGATCCAACCCAGTACAAGATAACCACCAAGGCAAATTGGAATACAGTAGCTTCAGAATATCATTACAACTGGGCAGATAAAAAAATTGGACCATTTAGATCCACTACTGAGATTGCCAAGGTGGCAAACATCAAACCTGATGACAAGATACTAGACGTAGCTTGTGGAACAGGTGTTGTTTCAAAAGAGATTTCTCAGGTTTTGGGTCCAAATGGACTCTTGGTAGGAATTGATCTATCAAGAACTGCGTTGAAGATAGCAAGAGGATCAATTGCTTTTAAAAATTCCATGTTTTTGGAAATGGATGCAGAAAATATTGGATTGAATTTCAAGTTTGATAAAGTCACATGTCAGTATGGATTGATGTTTTTTCCAGATACACAAAAAGTTCTGATTTCAATTAAAAATATTCTA
>JAKEIJ010000173.1 GCA_022545805.1 Nitrosotalea sp.
AAAGGGGATCAAGATTTGTATTTGCAGGAATATGCATTGGGAGTTTCTGCATACTTGCAATATTTCTACTCTGAACTAAGTGGAGAACTAGAATTTTTCGGAGTGGACAGAAGATATGAATCAGATATTGATGGTTTGGGTAGAATTCCAGCACAAGAACAGATAGACGTAGACTTGATTCCATCATATAATGTAGTAGGAAACAGCCCCCTTGTATTACGAGAGTCATTACTTGAGGAAGTGTATGCAATGGGAGAAAGATTTGTGGATGCTGCAAAAAGACTTGTTGCGCCAGGCATGACGGGACCTTTCTGTCTAGAAGGAGTATATGATGAGAATGGTAAGTTTACTACGTTTGAGTTTTCTGCAAGAATAGTTGCCGGAACAAATCTCTATGTAGACGGTTCCCCCTATTCGGCATTACTCTATAATGAGCCTATGAGCATGGGAAGAAGAATTGCGCGTGAGATAAAGAATGCATCAAGCAAGAATAGCCTATCAAAGATAGTTACATGATTTCTTTCAGAACTACTCGTCATGTATATTTTGGAAAAATTATGCTCCACCCAGTGTCACAATAAGATCTGTAATAAAACCAGCACACAGACCCACAAAAATTCCAAGCATTATAATATTATTTGTCGTTTGTTTTCTTCCAGAGTTGTACATCAGCATTGACACGTAGACAAGTGCTCCACCTGCCATTGACAAAAATAATATGTATGCAACATCTGATATCCATAAACTTCCAAGGATAGTACCAATAAACGTCGGACCTCCACCAATCAATCCAACTTTAGCCAAGAATTTTGCATTTGGCTTTTTCAATATTCCAGTAAGCGGACCTGCTATACCAAACCCTTCTGTGGTATTATGTGCGCCAAATCCGATTATCAGAATGATTGCAAGGCCAATTTCACCTGCCACATAGGATTGTCCAATTGCCAAACCTTCACTAAAGTTATGCGCACCAATTCCAATCGCAATCATCAATGCAAGCTTGTATGCCGTTGCTTCATGGAATAACTTGTGGAGATGATCATCGCCTTCCTTGAGATTGTCAATCGATAATATCTGTGGAAAATTTTTTGCCATGAATTTTGTTTCATAAAGTATTAGCCCCAACAATCCTATTGCAATTCCACCAAACAGCGCAAGAAGATCAATCGCCGCATTTTCAATGGAACCCTTACCAGCTGCGGCATCAGTTGCTGCAGTTGATGCGGTTTCCCAGCCATGGCTGAAGACATCGATTATCAGAAATATCAGTATTCCAAGTGCAAATGCATTAAGGAATCCTTTCTTTTTATGACTAAGGTTTTGCAAAACGGCAACTGGAAGACCAAGAAATATGGTAAAACCGGCTATTGCACCAAGCAACAAAAGCTGCCAATAGTCAATCATTGATCCAGTTAGGACCAGCTAACTAATTTAAATCACAGACTGATTCCAATTCTTTGGAATAGCTCGTGTCGTTTAAATAGTTAGGCTTGCCTAATTCAAAAAATATTGAAAAAAAAAATTTCGTTATCACAACTCAAAAAATATGATGTAAATCAAAAAATTCTTGAGGCGTTAGCTGATGCACAATCAAGATCAATATTATTTTCAATCATCAAGGAAGGAATGACTGCGTTAGAGTTGTCAGAAAAATACAGAATTCCCCTCAGCTCAGTATACAAAAAGATTTCAGACTTGGAAGAGTTGACACTTGTCAAAGTAGACAAATGGGTCTTGTCAGAAAGCGGGAAAAAATTCAAGGTATACAAGAGTAGGATAAGCAGAGCTGAAATAAGCATAAGAAAACCAGAGCCAGTAATTACATTGAGCCCCAATTAATAGGTCAAATAGTTAATATTCAAAGAAAAACTATCAAAAAAAGTGAAAAGATACTATTTCGTTGTCATTCCGATAATAATTACGATAGTTGCAGTAATTTACATGGCAACTCCACACGAGAACAAGGCAAATGATCTAACCCCTCAGATGATCATGCAAAACGGTTCACCATTACTAGGTGATCCTAGTGCAAAGGTAACCATAGTAGAGTTTGGAGATTATCAGTGTACATATTGTCACCTATTTCATGAAAATACAAAGGATGCATTATTACAACAATACGTAAACACTGGAAAAGCCAATTTTGTATTCAGGGACTTTCCTCTAAACGGACCCGATTCTGTTCTTGCTGCAGAGGCATCATACTGTGCAGGCGACCAAGGCAAGTACTGGCAATACCATGATGAGTTATACAACAATTGGGCCGGAGAAAGAACAGGATGGGTAAACCAGAAATCATTAGACAAGTTTGCTACAACTGTTGGCTTGGATCTAGGTACATTTGATAAGTGCCTATCAAGTAATACATATGAACAAAAAGTAATGAACAATCAAAAATTTGGTGAAAATATTGGCATCGATGGAACTCCATCATTTATCATATTTAGTGGAACACAGATTACAAAGATAGTGGGTGCACAGCCGCTGACTCAATTTCAACAAACCATAGACAAATTCCAGAACAGCTAAAGGTAATAGAACAATGGTCAAACCCAAGATAGAAAAACAAGATTCTGTAAAATTATACAAACTACGAAAAATGTTAGAAGATTTGTCTGACCAGTCAGGACGTGGAACAGAGTTAATCTCGCTTTATGTCCCTCCAAAAAAAGCATTACATGAAGTCATAAACAATCTTCGCGAGGAACAAGGTACTGCAGACAACATCAAGTCAGATCTTACAAGAACCCATGTAGTTGATGCACTGTCAAGAGTAATTCAAAGACTCAAACTGTACAAGACATCTCCTGAAAAAGGACTCGTCATGTTTTGTGGTGCACTTCCACCACCAGGAGGAGGTCCAATTGGAAGTGAAGTGATAAAATTGTTTGAAATTGAACCACCAAAGGAATTACAGACGTTCCTTTACAGATGTGATGATCATTTCCACGTAGACATTCTCAAAGACATGCTAAAAGACGACAACATGATTGGTTTTTTGGCTATTGATGCAAAAGACGCAGGATGGGGATTGTTGCGTGGAGACAAGCTGGATGTATTATCAGAGACATCATCGGGTGTAGCAGGAAAACATCGACAAGGAGGCCAGTCTGCTAGAAGATTTGAGAGACTCAGAGAAATGGAGCTCAATGAATATTACAACAGAGTTGCACATACAACACGAGAATATTTTATCGACATTTATCCTGTAAAAGGTCTGATAGTTTCAGGCCCAGGTCCAACAAAAGAGAATTTTATCAAGGAAAATTATCTGGAATATAGATTACAAAACAACATACTTGCGACACTTGATTGTTCTTATGCAGGATCAGAGGGTGTACGTGAAGCATTTGTGAAGGCACATGATGTACTTACAGATTACAGAATGGTGGAAGAAAAGAAACTTGTAGACAAGCTGTTCAATGACATACATTTTTCAAGAGGTCTTGCAACTTATGGCCTTAATGAAATAATTGATCTTCTAAAAAGAAATGTAGTATCCACCATATTGATTACAGATGATACCAATTTGAGAAAAATCGACATTACATGTAGAAGATGTCAAAATGTACAAAGCGAGATACTGGAACGACCAAAAGTAATTCCACGAGTTCAAGAATTACTTAGTCAGCCATGTCCTAG
>JAKEIJ010000174.1 GCA_022545805.1 Nitrosotalea sp.
GTAGCTGCATCATATGGCACAGTTGATTCAGTAATTGATCCTGCTGAAACACGACCTGCCCTAATTCGTGCCTTGGATGCTTTAGCAAATAAGAGAGAAAGAAGAATTCCGCGAAAACATGGGAACATTAATCTTTAGAATGATATGATCAAGAAAATTCTAATCTCAAACAGAGGAGAAATCGCAATACGAGTCATAAAGACATGTAATGCTTTAGGGATAAAATCAGTAGCAGTTTATTCTGATGAAGATGTAAATTCAAAACATGTCAAGATGGCTACTGAAGCATATCATATTGGTTCTGCAGCTCCTGCACAAAGCTATTTGAATATGGAAAAAATAGTAGAGACCGCAATCAGTTCTGGTGCTGATGCAATCCATCCTGGTTATGGATTTCTTTCTGAAAATGCAGACTTTGCAGATCTCTGTGAGAAAAAGAATCTCAATTTCATAGGACCATCTGGGAAATCAATGAGACTCTGTGGTGATAAAATGGAATGTAAGGATGCAATGATCAAAGCCAAAGTGCCAACTGTGCCTGGAAGTCCTGGAATTGTTGAGGAAGTTGAAAAGGCACTAGATATTGCACACAACATTGGATATCCTGTTTTACTAAAGTCAGTTTTTGGTGGAGGAGGTAGAGGAATCAGACTAGTACATGATGAAAAAGAACTACGGGAAGCCTTTGAGATTGCATCTGGAGAATCTAAAGCAGCATTTGGCAAGTCTGCACTGTTTGTTGAAAAATTCCTTCCAAAAATAAGACATATTGAACTTCAGCTAGCACGTGATACGCATGGAAATACAGTACACATCTTTGAACGAGAGTGTTCCATCCAGAGACGACATCAAAAACTTATTGAAATGTCCCCCTCTCCAGTTGTTGATCAAAAGACACGTGATGAAATAGGAGAGCTTGCAGTAAAAGCTGCAATAGCTGTTGATTACCGTAATGCAGGAACTGCAGAATTTCTAAGATTAGATGATGGAACTTTCTATTTTATAGAAATAAATGCAAGACTACAAGTTGAACATCCTGTAACTGAACTAGTCTCAGGACTTGATCTTGTCAAATTACAAATTGATATAGCAAACGGAAAAGAAATTCCTTTCAAACAAAAAGATCTCAAAGTAAATGGATGCGCAATTGAATGTAGAATAAATGCAGAGGATACATTTTTGGACTTTGCACCATCGACTGGAAAAATATGGGATGTCAATATTCCATCGGGTCCTGGAGTAAGAGTTGATACGTATCTTTATCCTGGTTGCACTGTATCTCCTTATTATGACTCGCTCATGGGCAAACTCATTACATGGGGACAAAACTTTGAAGAAGCCAGACAAAGAATGTCACTAGCATTATCTGATTTCTATATTGAAGGAGTTGAAACTGCAATACCGTTGTACAAGACTATATTGAACAGCAAGGAATTCATTAATGGAGACCTATCAACAGACTTTCTTGATAGATTCAAGATACTTGACAGACTACAGGGTGATTTGAAAACTGAAGCATCACAAAAATCAGAAGCTGCACTAGCTGCAACACTCATACACTCAGAATTTCTCAAAAACAAGATAAAACCACGCAAAGAGCATAGCGTTAGGTGGAAAACACAAGTGGATAGGCATTGATATGAAATTCAAATTAGAAAATACTGATGAAAATCTAGATGGAGAAATTGTAAAATCCATTGGTAATAATGAATTTGTATTAAAAATACAAGGGAAAGAACGCGATCTTAAGATCATTACTATGACTCATGATAAACTTGAGTTTATGTTAGATAGTGTCTATCACATTACAAAATATCTTGAAAACAGTACCAACAGAATTACACTTGTAGTGGACGGAGTAAAACTGACCTTTAACAAGCGCCCTGAGATGGACAAAATTGTATACAAAAATTCTGGTGCCGATTCTGCATCTGATTCTCAAATAAATCTCAAAAGTCAAATTCCTGGTCGAGTAGTATCGATAAATGTGGCTGCTGGAAATAATGTCAAGAAAGGAGATGTGGTCTGTGTTTTGGAATCAATGAAAATGCAAATTTCAATTAAATCTCACAAGGATGGTGTTGTAAAATCCATCAAGATGA
>JAKEIJ010000175.1 GCA_022545805.1 Nitrosotalea sp.
AATCTAACATATTGACTAATGGCACGTATTTCTTTTACAATTCCTTGCGCATCTTTCTTATTCAATATCAAGACTCTAATTTTTTACTATTTAATCATTCAGTTTGTCATATGTTATATTTTACGCTGATTACAAATTTGATCTCAAACAAGAATTGAAATTATTGTAAAAAGTCTCGTTTCATGCTATTTACAGCCTCTTGTTTTAATTGCATGGCAAAAAAATTGTCTGGTTCATAATCTAGTACCGTATCAAAGTATGCTATAGCTTCATCATATTTTCCAAGATGTGACAGAGCAAGGCCTTTGTTTATTATGATGTTTGTCTCCTTTGGTTGGGTTTGGAGAATCTTGTCAAAACAATCAATTGCTTCTCGATATCTGCCTACATTGTCAAGTGAGTATCCTTTGAGTGATAGAGCACCTGGATCATTTGGTACTAACCTTAGTGCCTGCTCAAAACATTCCAGTGCATCCTCGTATCTATTCATGTTGGGATTTGAAAGACACAAGCCCTTGTTGATAAATGCCCCAAAGTTGTTGGGGTCTATCCTCAACGATTTATCATAATACTCTATTGCATCATCAAACCTTAGCAACATTTGAAATGATATTGCCTTGTCATACAATAATTCAGCATTATTTGGTTCAATCTCCAAAGCTCTGTCTAGGTTCAAAACCGCATCTTCCTGATTTCCATTCTTTTGTGACCTGAGTGCTTTTTTATGTAATGATTCAACAGAATCGTTTCTAGTTGTTGCACCAGATCTGTTCAATGGTATCATTATGTGATTCTGACTGATAAAGATTCAATCTGTGTATTTTACTATAATTTCTTGTTGCAAAGATTGACAATAATCTTGACAATTATAATGACCTTCTGCAAAGTTTGTCCTATTGGACTCTAGTCGCAAGAAAACAATCAACATATTTGCAATTGTTATTGTATTACTAATTGTAATACCTGAAATTGTTGGCCACACTTTCTTTGACAAGGCTCATCCTGAAAACTCCTCAGTCGTTGCAGCACTTGCTCTTGCAAACAAGTTTGGCGTAAGCAAACACTCTAGCCCTACTTGTCATCTTACAATACAAAATGACTCTACTGACGCAGCAATTGCACGAGCAGCTGGTCTTCAAGGTCAATATGGAAACTTTACTTGTACTAGTCCTTGATTGTAATAATTCTACTTGATGATCTTACACTTGAACGCTATGTCTTTTACAGATACATAATATGTGTAACACAAAATTGCAATTGATACCAACCTTAACGGTGTCTCATAATTTGTAAGAAATGATGTGGCTGTTCCGCCTATGGTGCCAAAGACAGATACTATGGAAAATCCGATTGAACCACAACTGCATGCTCCTGCTCCTGCGCCTATGATGGACCCAAAAAAACCAATTCCTGATCTCTTCAAACTATTTTTCATTATTCGTATGCGGTAGATGCTAAAACTTGCAACAATTCCTGATAGTGCAGAGATTATTACGATTAAGATAAAGTCCGCAAATGCATATGCTGGAACATAAAATACTACTGTTGGTGAGAGAAAAATAAACTCTGAAACTATGGAAAGTGATATGAGCAGTGTGACAAATATTGCACATGATAAGTATAGGTATTTTCTATTGGAGTAAACGATGGGAAATACCACACCATACAACATGTCATAAAATACCATTGGGAATTATTTAATTGTGTTTTATTAAATCAGTCTGTTACCAAGTGATATCATGTCAGCTAACCTGAATCGGTAGCGATAGCGGAGGAGATAATGCATTTGGATTGGATATGCTCTGCCATACAAAGATTTGCGCAACATATGTTCCAGCAGTATGTGGTATCCACGACTGTCCAAGATTCAGGGTCTGCTTTGGTGCCATTGAGCCTGTTATCCAAGACAGTGAAACCGTAATTCCGTTGTTGTCTTGTATCTGTACCAGATATGCAAATGGTTGATCTCTATTTTCTTGATTTGTAACATTTGAAACAATTTGGATCTGTTGGTCTACGTTTACCTTGTCAACTACTTTTCCTGTCGAGTCTACTATTCTTGCATTATCTGCAGGTGCTTGCTCTAATGGAGGAAGAGATGTACCTGCAATTGTTGTTGCAGTAATATGTAATTGATCAGCAGGCGAATGTGGAGGTGGCAGAGTCATATCTGTATAATCTGCAGTTATGGTATCCCCTGATGTAACATGTATCCTATTTCCAGATGAGCTCAAATCTGTTGTAAAGTATACGGTTCCTTGAAAGACTCCGGTATTTGGACCCGTCTCTGTCATTGATACCTTGATGCCTCCAGAATCTGAATCTGACCAAACGTTTACATCAAATTTGTCAATTGCATCTGGGTTGAGATTCATATCCAAGTCGGTTATCTGTAGTGTTCCTTGGCTGTTTACAGGATAGCTTGGCTGTAGCCATTTTACACTCCCAAGATTCCATTGAACTGTTCCCGACCCTGTGACTACTTGATCACGATTGTACTCAAACGAGACTGTAACTCCGTCATTTCTGCTACTTGGAAGAAAACCGTTTGTTGGGCCACATATTGGATTGCATGTTGATTGAATTCCTGTGGGATTTGTACCATGTCCGTCTACCCCCGTTGCCCCTTTTGCGGTCGGGTCTCCAGTGAGTGTCACATATCCACTAAATATTCCGGTGTTTGTACCCGTCTCTACCAAACGATATGGTATACTGTTACCACTTGTTGAGACCGTAATTTTGTCATCT
>JAKEIJ010000176.1 GCA_022545805.1 Nitrosotalea sp.
CTTGGTTCAGTATTAGCCACCATACGATGTACAATGATCCAATGTGTCACCATATCCATTATGTTTTCCAATATATGATAATACCAGCTGTTGCAAGCCAGACAAGAATTCCCTTTTTGAGTTTCTTTATTTTATAAAATGCATAAAGTTGTGGGATTATTGCAGGAATAGTTCCTAGTATCATTTGACCTGTAACATCAATCTTTTCCACGTTAACGTGTACTAGCTTTTTGAATTAAAGTTATCCATTTGTTATCACCGTGAATCTCAATTCCTGCTTTGTCTGCTGGTGTTGCTCCATCTAAAGCCATATGTGGTCTTACATAGTTATGATAGAGTTGGTATCCTTTCAATAAGGGAGAATCTTTTTTCTTTAATCCTCTTACTATTTCACGATCTCGGATCTCTCCGTTTAATCGTTCCATCTTGTTGTTGTTCATGTCACCTCGCAAGTATATGTGTCTAATGTGAAGTGTTCTTTTGGTTCTGTCAAATTTACATCAGTTTTTATTCGTGTAAAAAATCGTCGGGATATGTAAGAGATCAATTAGAACGGTGCTGGGTAAAACATGAGACCTAAACTAACTTTTCATAATTTTGAAAAAACGAGCTTTAAATTCATCCAAATTCTCTAACTGGTCAGTTTCCGCACTGATATTATCCAAAATAGAATCATACTGTTTACCATATACTTCCTTCAATACGTCTCTCAAATGCTCTATATTTTCAAGAAGTTGTAGAGCTCTACAATTGTAATACGCTTCAAGTTTAGACAAAACTGCGTGGTAGTAAATATTGCCACTTCTCATTAACACTACTTCAATACAAGATGTGAACGCAATCCTTTCTCCTTCATTTAGTGATTGCATGTACGGGATAAATCCGATTTTAGGTTATATTATTTTGTATCACGGAATTTTGAATTAATGTTATCCATTTGTTATCACCGTTAATCTTAATTCCACAAGCTTCACTCGGTGTTCTCCCCTCAAGACTCATGTGTGGTCTAAGGTAATTGTGGTACATTTGATAGCCATGAATCAAGACTGAATCCTTGATTTTGATTCCTAAAAGTTCACAGCACCTATTTGTAGGTTAGATCTCTATTCTATGCTTCTCTGGATTGATCGTAGCTACCATTTCACACAATTCCACTGACATGTTCAAGAATTTCAATCCCTTTTCAGTGGGTCTGTAAAGATCTGTTCCTTCTATGAGTGCCATCAGTTCATTGTTTTTTAGATATGTCAAGTATTCAACTAGTTGAGAATAAGAAAGATATGCCTTGTACATTATCTTTGTTTTTGTAGCACCAGCTCTTGCAGAGTCTAGCATCATATTAGTAATTTCTGTTCTACTACGGTATTTCAACACATGATCATGTAAATCTGTCTATAAAGGTGTGCTGATATTGTGTTATGTAATAATGTTTTATTTTTTACACTGCATTCATCGCATGATATTTTTGAAGACAAAATAGAATGATGATTAGTATCACTACAAATGTAATAAAGAGAAACAGTATGATATTACCGACCGTTCTGGTGTTGACAAATTCTGGTAAATTACAGCATAAGAAATTATCAAGAGGATTATTGTGATTACGATAGTTCTTGTAACAAGCTCCTTGATGATGCCAAGAAACAATACATTTACCATAAACAATTGATCTTACAAGACCAACGAATATGCCGTAAACTTATTTTTTCTTGTCTTTCTCGTATCCCTTTTTTGCAGCCTCTTTGGCACCTTCATATCCTTTGGTTCCCAATTCGGCACCCTTCTCAATTCCTTTCTTTCCAAATTCGATACTCTTTTCTGAACCTTTTTGACCCAATCTCTTAACTTTGTCTAAAATTCCCATAAAATTTTATTCACAATCAGATATTTATCATTTGTTTACAAGCAATCAGGGAAAATGTTCTAATCCACTGGGAATGGGTTTTGTTTGTTTTCTATGCACATGAAGTTCGTCCCTCACTGGAATGAAATATGAGTTTACATCCCAGATCTTCGCCAGTAAGACGCTTGTATACTTCTCTTCTGCAGATTATTTTATAATTAATTTCTTGTAGCATCAAACTATAGTCAAAAGGAATGGTTAGATTATTATGATGATATATTATTATTTGTGTTTCTGAATCTACAAGTTCTTTTATCATAGCCAGAAAAGTTTTGCGTAGGAATGTCTTGAACTCTAATGGAATTTTTTGTTCTTCAATTGCGGTCAATGGCAATTATTTGATATATTTACTATTTAGTGCATTCTACGAAATTTCTAATATTTTCTTGCTGGTACTTTGTGCTAGTGTCAAATTATCATGTCTAAAATTATAACATTGCAAGCCTGATTTTTTCTGGAACTACATCTTGAATAGAATCTCAGAAGACGTTTTTTATTTATAATTCCAGTAACAAAGTTAATCGAGTCTTTTATACGATAAGAATCAATTACTAATGGAACCGTGGATGTGTCTTCCAGTGTACGATCACACCATCACTATGACACAAGTCCCTAATATCCACGGTTTCATTGATTTTTTTGGAAAATCAAATTGGCAAGATAGAATAAATGAATAATGATTTCAGATACAGATAACTTGTAGAA
>JAKEIJ010000177.1 GCA_022545805.1 Nitrosotalea sp.
AACCATTTGATTTTGTAGTTCCTTCAGATTTTTCAAGTATGGCGTTGTTGCTTTCTGCGGCAGTTTTGTTAGGAGAAAACATGGTAATTGATGCATCTCTTGGTGATTTACCGCAAGGAGATCGAGAAATATTATCATATTTGGAAAGACTGGGGGTAAAGATTAGCGTAGGAGAAAAAATAACCATAGTTTCTCCAAAACTTCTCAACGGAGGTAGATTTGATCTTTCAAACAATCCCGACTTACTTCCCCCGATGGCCATTTTGGCTCTAAAAACATCAAAACCAATTGAGATCTACAATGTAAAACATGCCAGATTCAAAGAGACAGACAGAATAGCAATTTTGGCAAAAGAACTTGCAAAGATAGGGATAGTTGTTACAGAGAAAGAAGATGGACTAATTTTAGAATCTCCCAAAGTACTAAAGAGCGCGGAGTTAGAATCTGCGGATGACCACAGGCTTTTCATGGCTTTTTCCATCGCAGGCATGTTTGTAGGAGATTGCACTGTGACCGACCCTGATTCTGTCGATGTCTCATATCCTACATTTGTAGAAGACATGAAGAAGCTTGGAGCAAACATCATAATTTGAATTTTCAAAAAATCTTATCCAAAAAAGCCCCGAATTCCTAGAAGGATTATAAACACGTAAAAGAAAATTTTAGCATGTCTTCAAGTAGCATTGGACAACGTTTTGTTTTTACAAGTTTTGGTGAAAGTCATGGAAGGTGCATAGGCGCAACAGTAGACGGTTGTCCAGCAGGATTAGCAATCGAAGAAAAAGATATTCAAACAATGTTAGACTTACGCAAACCCGGCCAGTCCATTGTAACCACCCAGAGAAAAGAAGATGACAAGGTAGAGATCCTTTCAGGAGTATACAAAGGCCATACCACTGGTGCACCAATTACAATGATCATTTGGAATAAAGATCAACATTCAAAAGATTACGACAATCTTACCATGAAACCAAGACCAGGACATTCTGATTACCCTGCATTTATCAAGTATAATGGATTCAACGATATCAGAGGAGGAGGCAGATTTTCAGGAAGACTTACTGCCACGTTTGTAATGGCAGGAGCCATAGCAAGAAAATTGCTTTCAAAGACTCTAGGTATTGAAACTTTTTCGTATACTTGTCAAGTTGGAAATATAAAAATGAAAGAGCATGCTGCAATGAAAATGAAAAATTCTGTATACAGTAATGAAGTACGATGTCCAGATCAAAAAGTTGCAGCCAAGATGCGTGAAACAATTCTTGCTGCAAGAAGAAAAGGAGATTCCATTGGAGGTGTTATCGAATCATTAACAGTGAACCTGCCAGTAGGTCTTGGTGAGCCAATTTTTGGTTCGCTGGAGTCAGATCTGAGTAAAGCTCTTTTCTCAATCCCTGCTGTAAAGGGAGTAGAATTTGGCTCAGGTTTTCAGGGTTCCACAATGCATGGTTCAGAGAATAATGATGAATTTTTGATTAAAAATGGAAAAATCCAAACCAAAACTAACAATGCGGGCGGAATATTAGGCGGCATATCCACAGGAATGCCAATTGTTTTACGAGTAGCATTCAAGCCAGCATCTTCGATAGCAAAAAAACAACGAACTGTTGATCTTCATACAAAAAAACCTGCCTCCCTCATAGTCCAGGGAAGACATGATCCATGTGTAGTCCCTCGTGCACCACCGGTAGTAGACTCACTAATATCAATAGTACTTGCAGACCATGCAATCAGGGCAGGATTTATTCCAGCAGTAATTAGATAAGAAATGTCAGACATTAACAAGCTGCGTGATAAGATAGACAAGATCACGTTTGATATTCTCAAATTGATCAAGGAAAGAAATGAAGTAGCAAAAGAAATTGGAAATATAAAAAATCACCTTGGCATAGGTGTTACAAATGAGGAGAGAGAAAATCAACTACGTGCGAGAGTTGTAACACTATGTAAAGAAATAGGACTTGATGAAAAAACTGGAATGGTGATGCTAAATTTTCTGCTAAATGAATCTGTCAAGATTCAATCAGTAGATAAACAGACGCATTTGTCAGTGTTTTTGAAAGCAAAAAAACTGGAAAAGGAAGGAAAGAAGATAATCCACATGGAAGTAGGTGAACCAGACTTCTTACCACCAAAGATTGTCAATAAGGCACTTGCCGAAGTTTACGACAAAGGTTTTACAAAATATGGAGATTCAAAAGGAATGCCAGACTTTAGAGAGGCACTTGCAAGATATGTTACTGAAAAATTTCAAGTAAAAATATCATCTCAGAACATCATGGTATCGCCAGGAGCTCGCTTTTCAGTATTTCTGGCAATATCCAGTCTACTAAACCCAGGAAATGAAATCATTGTGATAGAGCCAGCGTG
>JAKEIJ010000018.1 GCA_022545805.1 Nitrosotalea sp.
AAAATTATCAGACAGAAATATCTCGCTTGATTCATTTATCCAAGCATGCATTGCAAGAAGACTTCGGTTACAATCGTATTCGGATATAGATTCTATTAGTTGATCAGCATAATTTTCAATTAAAGTACCCACAAACTCATAATCTTTATTTCTTAATGAAAACTTGGGGAAAAAATCTTCTGAAATTGTAATCAGGTGTAACAAGCCAAGAGCGTGTCCTTTTGTTGAAACTCTTTCCAAAGATTTTCTAAACAATACTGCTGTCAGAGGATCAATATACAAAGTAGAGGTTTTTTTGCCAAATTCTGTAGCTATGTATCTATCTCCTTTTTGCTTTACAAGATCTTCTGATTCTAGATATCTCAGAGATATCTGAATGTGGAATTTTATTGTGGTTTTTCTTTCTTGAAAACCTGAGAGTGTTTTTGAAAAAAATTCTACAATGTCGTCTCTCTTAATACCAGGATTTGTAGATACAAAACTGAGAAGATGTATTCTTAATGCCTTGTCTCCCGTAAGTTTGGAAGATATTGGTTCTGGAGTTCCATTAATGTAATAGTCAAAGATTTCATCGCCATTGGAGTTGCCTACAATGATTGCTTCGCCATATTTGTCATATTGTGGCCTGCCTGCACGACCACACAGTTGTTTATACTCCAATATGCTAATCGATTTGTTAGTACCATATTTTGCATCATATCTAGTCAAACTAGCAATAACTACTCTTCTTGCTGGAAGATTCACTCCTGCAGCTAAGGTAGGGGTAGATGCCAAGATCTTTATTTTTTTATTTCTAAATTCAGATTCAATCAAATCCCTACAATTAGAATTAAGACCAGCATGATGAAATGCTACACCATTTTTAATTAGACTGGCTAGATTTTTAACAAGTTCAGTATGTTCATTATCATCTAAAATCTTTTGGGAAATTTTTTCTAGTGTTTCTTTTTCTTCGTTGTTTAATGTCTTCGATACAGCTTCTGATGTCTTTGTAGCAAGTGATACAGAACGAGTTCTAGTTTCTGCAAATAAAATTGCTTGACCCCCATTATTTAGTGAGTCTAGCCCCAAGTCAACTGGCGGCCCTCTGATGCTTGTCTGGATTTCAAATTTTTTGTTGTCTTGCATAGTTACTACACCTTGATCATAGACTCCTTCAGACAATGGAACTGGTCTCCATTCACTATGAACTAGTTTGCACTCTAACCAATCAGCAATTTCATCAGCGTTAGTTACAGTAGCACTAAGAGCCAGTATTTGTGGTTTTTTTGGCAAAAGTTTTAGCTTTGTGAGTACAATTTCAAGGGTTGGTCCCCTGTCATCATCCCCCAACAGATGAACTTCATCAGCAATTACAAGACTTATTTGATCTATCCATTCTGCACCTTGTCTTATGATGGAATCCATTTTTTCATTGGTTAGTACAAGTATGTCATTTTGACCTAGATTTTTTTCAGATGCATCAAAATCACCCGTAGATATTTGGATTTTCAGATTTTTACCAATATCAACAGAACCAAGTTTTTTAAATTCATTGAACTTTTCTGATGCCAAGGCCTTTAGAGGACTGAGATAAACTATTTTGCCTCTCTTTTCAGATAGGTGTCGTATTATTGCAAGAATTGCAATCAATGTTTTGCCACTTGCAGTAGGGGCAGAGACCAGTATACTCTGTCCTTCAAGCAATCCAGCTTTTACTGTCTTTTCCTGCGGTGGATATAGATTCACATATCCATTTTTTTGCAGAAATTCAATTGTAGAAGGAGGAATATCTAACTGCTCTATTTTCATACCCGGTTATAATGACCAGGTTTGGATTCATAAATAGCTGACTCTCTTTGCAATTTTTTAAGATATTTTCTTGCTTCATCTTCTGTGAATTTATCAGTCTTGATTAGTTCTTTAACAAATGCTTTTTCTTCAACTGGTCTCTTTTCATCACCTTCAAGTGATTTCATTACATCCATGAATAGTTGCATTTTTGAGACCTCACTATGAGGACGTCCTTGGAGAACTCCCAGATCAACTTTTCCAGTATTAACATCCACCCCTGCATCTTGCAACATGCTTTGCATAAGGAATATAGCTCGTTCTGCATCTTCTCCATCAACTTGTGTTTTCATCAACAATCTTGCTCTTGCAGTTGCCAATCTCACAAGTCCCTCTAATTGTCTAGGTGTTACTGTGATCATTCCTTCAGATTCCACATTTCTCATTGTCATGTAGTAGTTTAGGATCAAATCTTCTGCTTCTGGAGTGAGATTTGGATCAAATCTCTTTGCATATGATAGATATTTTGTGAGAATGTCAACATCGATTAGGGATTTGGTGTCAGTTCCTGACACTCTGTGTAAATTCAATATGTGTCTTGCAATTCTTGTGTCTCTTTCTTTTGATGGAATATCTCTGACAACAAAGATGAGATCAAAACGTGTTAAGAGTGGAACTGGAAGATTAACGTTCTCTGTGATATTCTTAAAAGGATCATACTTGCCGAACATTGGGTTTGCTGCAGCCAAGATTGAAGTTCTGGCATTCAATGTTGCTACAATTCCACCTTTTGCAATGCTCACAGATTGTTGTTCCATCGTTTCATGTAATGCACTTCGGTCTTCTGGTTTCATTTTATCAAACTCATCTATACAGACAAGACCTTGATCTCCCAGTACTACAGCACCTGCTTCAAGCATCATTATACCAATTTTATCCCTAACAACTGCAGCAGTTAATCCTGCTGCAGTTGAACCTCTTCCAGATGTATAAAGCCCTCTTGGCGCAATTCTTGCACAGAATTTCAACATTTCACTTTTTGCAGTACCAGGATCACCCACCAAAAATACGTTGATGTCACCACGAATTTTAGCACCGTCAGCAAGAAGTTTTTGAGTAGATCCTACAATTAACAATAAAATGGCTTCTTTAATTATATCATGCCCGCTCACATGTGGTGCAAACGAGGCCACTAACCTGTCATAGATGTCATTATTTTTAACAAGCGATTTGATTATTCTCTCTTCATCAGGTGAGATCTCTTCTCTTTCAGTGCTTCTAGAAGTTTTATTTCCACGTCCACGGTGGAATTCTATGTTATTTCCTTGAACTCGTAATCTGTAGATACCACTTTTTCCCCGCATAGAAGGAATGTGTTCTTGTTCAATTCTTACAATCCCTGTTAGTATTATACGATCTCCAGGCCTTGCGTTATCAACCAAGTCTTGTAGTACTGTGACATCAAGGTAGTGAGGTAGTTGACCAGGAGGCAAATCCTCTGGTAATTCTTGGAGCCTCACCATTTGAAAATCAATAAACTTACTTTGTTCCGGACTTATCTCCAGATCTCTATGAGTACATTTTCCATTATCACATTTTAACGGTTCTTTAAACTCTAGACCTTTTTCTTGGACTCGCACAGTCTTGTGATTATCAGGACAAAAGTAGACTAGTTCTTTTGCAAGGGGTTTGATCTCAGAAGATCTAACTACCATTCCAGATACGCTTATCACTTTTCCAATTACCTCTGCATTTACTTCACGTAAGCTTCTATGCGATGGATAATTTGAAATTCTTACTCTAATATCATGGCGAATTTTTTCGGCATATTGCGGAAATCTTTCTTTGAGAATATCTTTTATTGCTCCACCAAAGGCTCGAAGTATCTCATCAGGATCAGTGGAAAATACAGACTCAATTTCCGGATATGAGACTAGATCATTATAGTCAACTACAATGTACTGTGTTTTCTTTGCCATCATTTGATCTATTTCATCAACATATTTGTAAGCGTCAGACTTGTCTTTGAACTGACTAAGAAAATCTTTCACTTGATCTTGAAGTTTACTCTTTGAAATTGATTCAGACTGTGTGGTCATTTTTTATCACCCATTATTTGTTGTTTAAATTCAGCGCTATTGTTATGTATATAATCAAACAATGTTCTTTCTTCAATTGTTAACTTTTTTGCCAAATCAGCAGTCATCTTGGATGAATCTGCCAGTCTGATTATTTTTCCTTGGCGTTTACGAATAAGAGAATTTAACATGCTTTCTATTTTATCTCGGTCTTCTTGTGGAAGTCTTCGTGTGAATGAATTCACTTTGATATAGAAATCAAGATCTAATGTAGAGAGATCAAAGTCACCTTGTACATTTTCTTTCATGACAGCTTGCTTCAAGGCTACAATCATATCAGTATCTTGTACCTCAACTAGTTTTTCTGAGGACAGTACTTCAGCTATCCATCTCGATATACTCAGTATTTCCCCTTGTTTAGCTTCGATTGATGTCAATGGTGCTTCTATTTTGAGATCATGACCAAAATTGACTTTAACATCCTGTAAGCGGTATCCTATACTATGTACCTGTATGAGCTCTGAAATGTGCAATTTAATCGATCCTCCTTTGAGCCGCTAAAGGGATCGATCGATCAATTCTATTAACCATTTAGTTCGATCATTTGATCTAGATTCCATCTGTACAAATTTGTTCCTGTTCATAACTGACATACTTGCTTTCTCATTTAACATGTGAGGAATAACCATCATTAGCAATGTGAGTCTTTTTCAATCATAATAACGATTGGTCATATAGTAATACCCAACTTTGCCTCAGATCTACAGTAATAATTTACAAACACAGTTTCTTAGACTTAATTTTATTAGTAAGTGAAAGACGTATGTCCCTATGACTGAATCTTCTATGTGGGTAGAAAAATATCGTCCAACCAAGCTCTCATCGATCATAAACCAAAAAGAAATAGTCGGTAGTCTTCGATCTCTTTTGAAGAACACATCAGAGATGCCCCATCTGCTATTCTCCGGTTCTGCAGGAGTTGGTAAGACTACAACTGCATTGTGTCTTGCAAGAGAGATTTTGGGAGAATCATGGCACGAACATACTTTGGAGTTGAATGCTTCTGATGAACGCGGTATCAACATGGTAAGAGAAAGAGTAAAGAAATTTGCAAGATTTTCAGGTTTAGACACCAGTATTCCTTTCAAGCTCATAATTTTAGACGAAGCCGATGAAATGACCTCAGACGCCCAGACTGCTTTAAGAAGAATCATCGAAGATACTGCAAAGCATTGTAGATTCATAATGATCGCAAATAACATATCAAAAATTATAGATCCACTTCAGAGCAGATGTGCTGTTTTCAAATTTACACGAATATCAGAAGAAGACGTAATCAACCACTTGGAAGAAATTTGTAAAAAAGAGAAGGTAAAGTACAATCAAGAAGGTTTGAAAACTTTGTATCAGAATTCAGAAGGAGATATGCGTCATTCCATAAACATGTTACAGGCTGCAGCAAGCATTGGAATGGTTAACGAAGATAACGTAAAAGCCTCTGCAGGACTTTCAAAAACAAGTGATGTAAACATTGTTTTGAAACTTGCACTGGGAGGAAAAATTTCAGAAGCTAGGAACAAAATGATTGAGCTTATCAAAGTATATGGAATGTCAGAGTCTGATTTTTTGAAATATCTAAATGAAGAGTGCTATAGAATCAAGACCACACACCTGTCAGAGATGTTAGAAATCATAGCAAAATATGATTACAGATTAATCATAGGAGCTAACCCAGAGATCCAATTGTCTGCGTTATTGGCAGAACTTGGGAATATAGAAAAATAATAGCGCAGAGAGAGGGATTTGAACCCCCGGGTGCTTGCGCACATAGGCTCTCAAGGCCCACGCCATGCCGGGCTAGGCGACCTCTGCGAGTTTTTTTTGTAAGGACTTGTTAAAATTTGTTTAAGATCACGTGTTTTGTAGACATCCGTAGGGATTATCAAATAAGAAAAAGAAAAGGGACGAAAAATTCTAGTGGTGTGCGTGTGGATTGGCAGAACCGGTTTCCATTTTTGTAAAGGTTCCAGCTGCTTTCTCGTGGTGTTCTAAGTTAGATTGGTCTACCTTGATGGCTTGTGGAGGACAAACTGAAACGCATGCCATGCACCAAATGCAGTCATGTTCTCTAATAGGATCAGCCTTGTCAGTGTAGTCCTTTCTGTGTTCTTTTTCAGATTCACCAGTTCCAGCAAATGTTGCATCTACTGTCTTCATTGCAGGAATATCTTGTTCTGTTCTATACCATTGGAAAACTTGGACTGGACATGCTTCAATGCATGCACCGTCTGCAACACATGAATCCCAGTCTACAGCTACCATTGTACCACTTACACCTACTGGTTCGATTTTTTCTCCTCGAGCCTTGAAGGACTCGATGCAATTTTCATCTTTTGAGGCTTCTGCTAATCTACCAGGGCCCCATCTAAAGTGAAAATGCTCACCATCGGCGTGATTTATTTTTCCAATTGGTTTCATACCTTTTGGAAAATCTTCTGGTATCGGCATAGTTTTTTGTCGCAGGGTATGTTATTTAAACCTAGACAAAATTAAGTAAATTTTGCAATCTCTTTTTCGTGTATATCTTGATTTAACTGATCAACCTTGATTGCTTTTGTAGGACAGACTTCAACACAGGCCATGCACCAAATACAGTCTGCTTCTTTTACAGGATTTGCTTTGTCAGTGTAATCTTTTCTATCATTTCTGCCGGTCTCACCAGGATTTTTGTACCATTCGAAAACCTTGACAGGGCAACTTAACAAACAGATACCGTCTGCAATACAGGAATCCCAGTCTACAGCTACAAATGTACCGTGTACTCCTATTGGTTTTATCTCTTCACCTGAAGCCTGTGAGTCAGCTTTTACTTTGGGATCTGTTGATGCTTCAGCAAGGCGTCCAGGACCCCATACCAGATGATAATTTTCACTCAAAGGATCTTTGAATTTTTCAATCACATTATGGTTTGCAGGAAAGTTTTGGTCTATAGGCACGATATCTGAGATTGTTGTTAGTTATTTAAAGTGTATACAAGATAAATTCATATCTTTCACAAATCGCTCTAGTTTATTGGGAATTTTCAAATATGATGTATATCGCAATCCTAACGTAGGTATCTATGCCAAGTGTAATGACAAATTTGTTTTCATACCAAATGGATTTGCCTCTACAAAAGCAAAAAACTTGGCAGAGTTTTTAAAAACCGATTATGTATTTACATCAGTAGCAAATACAAGATTATTGGGACCAATGATGGTAGTAAATAACAACGGACTTTTGCTTCCACATAATTGTCATGAAGAAGAGATATCACATTTGAAAAAATCAACGGGACTGAATGTTGACATACTTGATACAAAACACACTGCATTAGGAAATCTGATTTGCGCAAATGACAGGGGAGCAGTCATGTCACCACTTATTCCAACAGAATATGTCAAAAAAGTTGAGGATGTGTTAAGAGTAGAGGTGATAAGAAAAAGAGTTGCTGGATATCACCAAACGGGTGCAATGACAGTAGCAAATTCTAAAGGAGGAGTAATTCACCCATCAACCGAGGAAGAAGACATCAAAACTATATCACATGTGCTTGGTGTGGAATTAGAGCCTGCAACTATTAACGGTGGATCTCCCTATCTTTGTTCAGGCATGCTTGTAAATAACAACGCTACAGTAGTGGGAGGACTTACAAACGGTCCAGAGCTTGTAATGCTGACAAAGGCATTCAGAGTTGAAGATTAGATTTTACATTATTTAACAGAACATCAATCTTTATCTGTTTTTCAGAACCATCTTCCATGTTTCTGACGATTACACAATCATCAGCATATTCCTTTGGAGCAACTATTATGACACGTTTTGAAGTAGAAGCAATTTCCATCTGTTTTTTCAATGATTTTCCAGATAGCTCTACATCAGTAGGAATGCCTAGTAGCCTTAGTTTAGAAGCTATACCAATTGCAATTTTTTGCATATCATCATTAACAAAAACCACAGATATTCTGGACTCTAGCAGATCTGCACCTACATTCTGTTTTTCTAATAACAGTGCGATTCTTTCTACTCCTCCAGCTGCGCCAGTAGCACCAAGATCATTTCTTCCAAAGGCTCTAGTCAATGTATCATATCTTCCACCGCCCACAAGTGCACCCACATCAAAGTTTCTTTCAAACACTTCAAAGACAATTCCAGAGTAGTAATCAAGACCTCTTACTATACCAAAATTTATCCTGACATTGTGCACGCCACGATTTTTCAGTGTATCAAACAATTGTAGAATTTTGTCCCAGTTTTTTATTTGACTTGTGTCAATTTCTTTTTCGATTTCCTCAGGAAGTCCTTTGATCTCAGAGAATTTTAGAATTTGTTCTAATTCGGGTACAGAGTAACCTTTTTCTTGATATTCTTTAATGATATCCTGTTTTCGCTTTTTTTGAATCTTATCAACGGCTCGTAGAATATCTCCAATTACATCAGGGGAGTCAGATTTGAAGATATTTCTCACATAGGATTCAACGAGTTCTCTGTCACAGATATCAATTACAATATTTTCAAGTCCTAATCTAGTCAAGAATTTAGATGTAAAATCAATTATTTCAGCATCAGATTCTATACTTGGTTCTCCATAGATCTCAATGTCCCACTGATGAAAAAATCTATATCTGCCTTTTTGAGGTTCATCATAACGCCATACACCACCAAATGTAGAAATTTTGGCAGGTAGTCGCATAGATTTTTGAGAGGTAGCAAAACGCGTAAGACCAATTGTAAAATCAAAACGCAATGCAACTTCTCGGTTTCCTTTGTCTGTAAAGTAATAGATTTCATTTTTTATTGACGGTCCACTTTTTGTTTCGATTACAGATAATAATTCAATTGGTGATGGTTCCATGTATTGAAAACCAAACAAATTTGATGTTTCAATGAATTTTTGACGCACATATTCAATTGTATAGGATTCCGTTGATTCTATATCTCGCATACCGCGTGGAAGTTCCAATTTCAAGACTCATTCTTTTTCTAATGCATTTAGACTTTCTGATTAGAAAAATCATTGTTAGAATAAATAGTGCACTAGAGACCTACCAATTCATGGCTTATCGGTATCTAGATCACATGACAGATGCGTTCATCGAGGTCACTGGAGATACAATGGAAAAGGCCTTTGAAAATGCAGGCATATCAGTAGTTGATACAATTATTGATATCAAATCAGTTGAGAATAAAGAAGAGCGAAAAATTGAGATTCATGCAGACGACTTGAAGGGTTTACTCTATAGTTGGCTTGAAGAGATAATCATTCTTACAGTAACAGACGGATTTGTGGGAAAAACATTCAATGTTGAAATAACAAAAACCGACAAGCATCATCTGGTAGCAAAAATCATTGGAGAAGAAATCAATGTTGAAAAACATCATTTCAAGATGGAAATCAAGTCACCGACGTATCACTTGATGGAGATCAGAGATGAAAAACCTGTTTTGATGCGATTTATCCTCGATCTCTAGGCTAAATTATTAAATAGCTTTTATCTGCAGCAAATCAGGTTTGGTAGACGAAGAATTAGAAAAAATTATGAAAAAGAAGTTAGAAGAGATGAAGTCGTATAAAGAACCAGAGATTCTTGATCTCACCGATTCTAATTTCGACAAAGATATAGTTGGTGATACTCCAGTGATTGTAGATTTTTGGGCTACTTGGTGTGGTCCATGTCAGTTCATGTCTCCGATTTTTGAGAAAATTTCAAAAAAATACAAAACCATCAGATTTGCACGTGTTAATGTCGATAATGCTCCAGGCATATCGCAGAGGTATGGAGTTTATTCAATTCCAACATTCATCGTATTCAATAATGGTGAGCCTGTTGACAAGGCAATGGGGGCAGTAGGTGAACCTGGATTAAATATGCTTGCACAGAAATATGCCTAGTAAGCATAAAGCGGATTAACTTTTCTCTGAATTTCTATTATTTCACGAAGAGTTTGGAATTCTTCAGGACTTAGTTTATGGGAAAATGTTTTGAGCAACAATTTTGCTTCCGGAGATGGCGGGAAAGAATAAAGGACATCTTCTTCAGATATTTGTCTACCTATAGTTACATTTTGAATTGAGACAGCTACCTCTTTACCTTTTTTTGCAACATCAACACTCTTACCATTCTCTTGTATTTGATGGACGACTCCAATTTTCCTACCATCTGAATTCATGACAGATACTTTTTGCTTCAACACACCTGCATCTACTAGAACTCCAAAAACTGCAGGATTATTTTTTCGGAATACAAAACCTTTGAGAAATGTGAATTTGCATATAGGTGTGAGTTCTTGAAAAATTGCATTTTCTTCATTTGCAGTATCGTCTTGAACCCAATTGACATAGTTATCAATCAAGCTATAGATTACTTGATCATGGAAGATCTTGATGTGATTAGATTCTGCCTCCTCTTGAGCATCTTGTAGAATTTTTACATTAAATGCTATTATCACACCCAAATGTCTATCACGTTCTTTTATTGCTAGTGCTTCCATCACATCCCGGCGTGTTACTGGGCCGATATCTGCAGTGGATACGGATATGTTCTGTTTTTTCAACATGTCAGTTAGAGCTTCTAGAGAACCAATTGTATCACATTTTAGGATCACGCCTTTTGCATCAGTTTTGATAAACACTGATTTCATTTCTGATTCTATTAATTTCTTAAATTCCTCAATCTTTGATTCATCAGTAGTTGCATATACAGGACTTCCAGGAAGTACACCCTCTAGATCTGGTGATGCAATTTTGATTCCAGCCGCTGCAACTACCTCATTTACAGGTCGAAATTTATCCCTAGGATCACGCATCTCATCAAGAGGTTTTGGAAGAAGTATAGCTTTGGGCTTTGTAACTATTACAGAATCCCTCTTGGCAACTAGAATAGTATCACTTTTTTTCAAAGTTCCATCAATTAAGATAATGTTTGCAGTCATTCCAAGTCCAATCTCTTCTTTGACCTCAAGAACTATGCCTCGGGTTTGTTTCTCAGTCTGGTCTAGTTTTTTTTGCATGTATTGCTGTGTTAGTCCAACCAAGACTGCAAGTAATTCGGGCATTCCTTCTCCACTTCGTGCACTGACTGGAACTATTGCTACTTCTTTTAAGAAATCTTTCACTCTGTAAAACGCCTCCGAGTTATATCCTAGAACCGACAATGTTCCTACCACGTTATACAGCAATTCATCAAGAGCAGTTTGTACAAACGGATCTTGTTCCTTGACAGATTGTGAAATAAACTTTGTAGGAGGATTTTTTTTCCATCCAGAAATCATGTCTACTTTATTCAATGCTATTACAAATGGAACTTTTCTATTCTGTAGAATTTTTAGACTTTCATTAGTTTGTGGTTGAAATCCTCGATTTACATCTACAACTAGAATAGCAATATCTGCCGCAGAACCACCTCTTGCTCGTAGATTTGTAAATATTTCATGTCCTGGAGTATCAATTACAAGCAAACCTGGAATTTCTTGATTTTCTCCTCCCATTTTTGCAAAAAGAGGTCCACAAACTTTCTTTAATGTGTCAGTAGGAAGGAAACTTGCACCAATGTGTTGAGTAATACCCCCAGCTTCTCTTGCTTGTACACCAGTACCTCTTATCTTGTCTAATAGAGATGTTTTACCAGAGTCTACGTGACCCAGAACTGCGACTATGGGCTGTCGTATTTGCAACTGCCGTCACTTGAATACCACAGCTATTTCTTTTTCAAAACTTTCCTTAGAATCAGAAGCATGTATGATGTTATCAGAAATACCCAATCCAAAGTCTCCACGTATTGTTCCTGGTGCAGCATCAAATGATTTGGTTGAACCTATCATGAGTCGAGTTGTTGCAATTGCATTATTTCCTTCTACAATAGCTGCAACCACACTTCCTGATGTGATAAAAGAAACTAATTCTCCAAAGAATGGCTTTGTATTGTGTGCAGAATAGAATTCTTCTGCCATTTGTTTTGTAAAGGTAAACATTTTCAATTTTAAAATATTAAATCCCTTGTGTTCAAATCTAGAGATAATATCTCCAACTAGTTTTCTTTCTACGCCATCAGGCTTTACGATAAATAATGTCTGCTCAGTCATTTTACTTTTTGACCTTTATTCCGCCTTTGACATACTTATTAGTCCACTTGAGCCTTCTTGGATCACGCTTTAGGACTAGCATGTTCTTTTTGCATTTTGAAGAACAAAACCAAAATACCGAACCGTCATTTTTTACAAGCATAGTACCTGAACCTTTTGCTACAGGTCTATTACAAAAACTACAAGGCTTGACTAGAACACTCAATTTTTATCACTTTATCTTTCTCGCTTCACGTTCTGTTTCTCGCAATATTAGAATGTCAGACATTCTGACGGAACCTTTTACATTTCTTGTCAGTATTCTTCCTCGGTCTTTACCATCTAGTATCTTTACTCTAACTTGAATAACTTCGCCAGCAATTCCGGTTCTTCCAACTATTTGTATAACTTCAGCAGAGGTAGGAACTTCAGTACTCATTTGCTAGCTTGACCACCTTTTATCTGTGACAATGATGCCACAATTTGGTCTACAATATGTTGAGCATCTCCAGAATCTAGTATCGCGGCGGCAGCAGAGGTAACATCAATTCCCAGAGACTTGCCTAGTTCCTGTCTACTTGGAACAAAGCCATATGGAATTCCGTGCTCCTCACATAGTATAGGAAGGTGAGCAACTACCTCCGGTGGTTCTACATCTTCTGCAATAATCACCAGTTTACTTATTCCTCTTTCGATTGCTTTAGTAACTTCGTTGGTACCTTTCTTTACTTTACCACTTTGATGTGCAACTCTTACAGCCTCATAAATTGGGCTAACCAAGTCAGCGGGCACCTGAAACTTTACGTAATAAGCCTTAGCCAGATGTATCACCCATTGGGATCATTTCCATTCCTTCTGTCTTTTCAATTGGTTTTAAAAGTGTTATCTGTCAAGTGCTGTCTTTACCTTTTGCATATATTTTGCAAAAATTTCATCTAATTTAGATTGAGAAGAGGATTCAGCATAGATTCTAGCTATAGGCTCAGTCCCACTCAATCGTACCATGATCCAACTAGAGTCATCTAATGATAATTTAATTCCATCAGTAAGATCTTTTTTGTAAGGTTCTGTTTTTAGAATTTTAACTATTTTTTTAAAATCTTCTCTTGAGCACTCTATTTTTCCTTTGGTGGTAAAAGATGGAGGTAGTGCGTCCATTTCTTGGGATAAAGAATTTTTGCTACTTGCCAAAAGATCAAGCAGTATTGCCATAGTCATAGAACCATCCCTCACTTGATTATGTTTACCATACATGAAACCACCATTTTCTTCAAAACCAATAATTGCATTTTCCTCCACCATCTTACGTGAAACCTCGACGCTGCCAACTCTAGTTCGTAAAACGTGAGATTTCGATTCTGCTGCAATTTTTTCTATAACAGATGTAGAATTAACAGATGTAACTATCTTGGATCGTGGTTGCTTTTTTATAATATATTTAGATAAGAGTAATGCAGATCTGTCACCTGTAAGAATTTTTCCAAATTCATCACAAAAAATACTCCGATCTCCATCGCCATCAAATGCTATACCAATATCAGCCTTTGATTTTATTATCATGTCTGAGAGTTTATCTAAATTTTGAGGGGTTGGTTCTGATCCTCTGCCTGAAAAATTGCCATCAATTTTTTCATTTATTAAGACTGTCTCACATCTAAGTTCCTTACATAAAGTAGGAGCCGTTACTGCCTGAGCACCATTACCAAGATCTAACACTATCTTGAGTTTTTTTGATCTGATTTTACTTACATTAACTCGTTTCTTTATTCCAAAAAGATACGTATTGATAGCATTGGATTCCTTTGTGATGGAACCAAATTTCTTTGCAGTCATCCATTTTTTTGCAAAGTAAAACTGTTCTACTTGGAGTTCAGACTCTCTTGAGATCTCAATTCCATCGTTTGCGATGACTTTCAGTCCATTATACTGTGGCGGATTGTGTGATGCGGTTATCATTATTCCTCCGTTATAACCAAGTTGTCGTGTAGCAAACTGTAGACATGGTGTAGGAACTAGGCCACATATTGCAGAATCCAGACCCGCTGAGCTAAGTGCAGCAGTTACTATTTTTGATATAACTACACTTGATTCTCGTCCATCATAACCCACTAAAATTGAGCCTTTTTTGAAAAAACTTGCAATGGACAGAGTAATTTTTGAGATAAAATCAAGAGTAAGATCTTCCCCAAATACCCCTCGTACACCATTAGTACCAAATAATTTTGCCATAACTAACCATCAACAATAGATAAATTTGTCTTAAAAGTCATGGTGCATGCGGGAGTTGCCAAGCCTGGTCAAAGGCGCAGGGCTTAGGACCCTGTCTTTTAGGAGTTCGTGGGTTCAAATCCCACCTCCCGCACCTATTGAACTATACAAAGCTGCATTTCTTTGTGATTACGAAAATGAACGCTACAAAAGTTATTTGAACACTCATAACAATGCCAGTCTCCTATTGTAGAACACACTTTACAGATTTTTACAGGGTTATTGTGATCATAGCTATTTCCTCTATTATGTGACCTGTGTGTAGTTTTTTGTTTGTCCATCATTCTTCCTCATTTAAGTTAAAATTTGAAAAGCTCCTATCTTCCATTCAACAACACATTACAGAATTATGATATCTAGTTGGACTAGCATTCTTACAATACGTCATATTCCAAAAGGCTATTTAAGTATTAATAAGTGCAGTATGTCTAACAATTAGAATGGACAAAACAATCGTAGAACTTGTTGTAGTCGGAAAGGATCATGAAGGTGTAGTAGCAGGTTTTACTAATTTCATTTTTCAAAATAATGGAAACATAGAGAAGATTAACCAAAACGTTGTAAAGGGACTTTTTGGAATGTACTTGGAAGCGTCTTTTACAAAAAAACTTGATGTAAAAAAATTCAGTAAAGAGGCAGAGGGCCTAGCAAAGAATCTCAAGATGGAGGTCAATATTCATTATGAAGTAGCAAAAAGAAAGAGGGTAGCAGTTCTAGTGACAAAAGAACCCCATTGTCTTGAAGCTATACTAGATGCAAGAACAAAGAATAAGATCAAAGGAGAGATTGTGGTACTAATAGGCACAGAAAAT
>JAKEIJ010000178.1 GCA_022545805.1 Nitrosotalea sp.
GATGGACAAGGCGGCATCGGTTCTGACTCTGTTCTAGTTCATGTCATCAGTGGATCTGCATACAAACTTGCATCAGTGGACTGTGGCGCAATAATTAGATCACACGAAGGTGGAAGTACAACTCTTATAGAAGCAATTAACAATCCATCAAACGCTCCACTCACATACCAATGGACTCAAATCTCTGGTGCACAAATTCCGATTTCATCTACTACTGATGCCTCACCAACTGTGTCGCTTCCAATTGGATCTGGCGGCAATGTCTATGCATTCCAATTAACAATTAGTCAAGGTAACGTAATTGTAGGAAACTGTGAACAATATGTTTATGCAGCATATCCTGAACCAGGTGGTGCTCCAACAGCAGACGCTGGTCCAGACCAAGTAGTTCCAGCCCTATCAGTAGTTCAACTTGATGGTTCCAAGAGTACTGGTCAATACTTGAAATACTCTTGGGTACAAATCTCAGGTGAACCAGTACAATTAATCAGTGCAAACACTGTAATGCCATCATTTACTGCACCTGATGTAGCCTTGGGTGAAACAAAGGAACTGGTGTTCGCTAATACCGTAAGCAACTCCTTTGGAAGAGATATGGCAACGGTGAATATCACAGTGGTCAACCCATCATCACCACCGAATGCTGTAATCACAATCAAGTAAACTAGTAGATTTTTTCTACTCTATACTCACTTTTGGTTCTATATTGGCTGATTGAATGAATTATACTAAAGCCATTTTAGGCAATGGCACAGCTAGTTCTTAAGAATAAATATGATTAATTTATTTAAAGCAAAATGGCAACCATGACTATGAACTATACTAGATTCTTTATTCTTACAATTTCACTTGCTCTGATTGGAACCTTGGGTACCAACTTTTATGCAGAAGGGGCTGCACCTCAGGTACCGACTATAACACCTACCGGACTTAGTGCTACCGCGGTTTCACCTACACAAATTAACCTGTTTTGGTCTGCTCCTACACAAAACTATGGAAAAATAATTGTCGGATATAAAATTGAACAGGAAATAAGCTCTGGTGTGTTTAATACAATTGTATACAACACTGGCAGTATTCTTACATCATATTCTATAACTGGTCTAAAAACCGGAATCGCGTATACTTATCGAGTCTCGGCAGTTTATTCTGATGATACCTCTACTGATCCTTCAAATATTGCAGCTGCTATTCCTTCCACAACTTCGGTACAATCCCCCAGTCCTCCAGTTTCATCTTATACTACAAATGTGAAATTTGATTTTGTTCCTTCGGATGGAACTACTCTATCTAGTGTAATATGCAGTCAAAGTGATTATCTTGCATTACAATACAAAAAAGATTCTAGAAGTTTAATGCTTGATGCATCTCCTACTTCTGATCCAATAAACAACAACCTTGTAAATTTGCTATCATTCCAAAGTAATCACCTAAGTGATCTGGCAGTTCCAGCTCCACTGATTGCAAAGCCTGCTTCTTCTACTAGGATCAATCTGTCATGGCTTCCCCCGATTGAACAATATGGTCAAAAGCTAATGGGGTATAGAGTGGAACTAAAAGATGCGCAAGGTGTATTCCAGGTAATTGATGTAGATACTGGAAATAGCACAACAAAATATTCTATTGATGGCCTGACTCCAAATACTACATACACTTATCGAGTCTCGGCAGTTTATTCTGGTACACATAGCAACCCCTCAAATGAAGCATCTGTAACTACACTAGAATACGTTTCACCGCCTGTGCCAAAACCAAACCAAACAGGTACGTCTACGCCTCCCACAAATACGCCACCATCTAATGTAACGCCTCCTTCAAACAATGTGAAACTTGATTTTACAGCTCCTGACGGAAACATCTTGACTGGAATAATACTTTCACAGAGTGATTACCAACAACTTGTTATCATAAAGGACCCAAGAACAATTTTATCAAATGTAACTCAAACACCATTTACAATAAACAATGTACTGTCAGGAATTTTGAGATATCAAACACTTCATACTGTAAAGGAACCTGATAACATTCCTCCCACTCCTACGCCAGTTGTAAACTCTAGTCAACCTCCGACATCTCCAACGCCTCCTGTATCAGATAGCACGTTGATAAA
This sequence comes from Nitrosotalea sp., assembly GCA_022545805.1. GTDB lineage: Archaea > Thermoproteota > Nitrososphaeria > Nitrososphaerales > Nitrosopumilaceae > Nitrosotalea. Next base: position 2,111 of record JAKEIJ010000178.1, read on the forward strand.
TGGTGTAATAACTTCGGTTGTTGCATCGGGTGTTGTTGGTATCACAACTTGGTTTGTTAGAACCAAAGTAGCAAGAAAGATAGCAAAAGATTATCATTTTACACTTGAGCTTACTTCTACTGCAACTACATCTCAAGTAAGAATACGAAATAGTGGAGAGACAATAGAGGACTGTGTGATAATATGTGGAAAGGATAGATGCATTTGGGTTGATACTAATCTTGACAAGCCGCGGCATATCTATGAAGGAAGTGTCTCGTCAGTAACAATTCCTAAAGAATATGATCATCAAAACCCTGTGATAATTGTCAAGGGTGGAAAGAAGGTATTAAGAAAAATAATGCTTGATGATATGGCCCATGGATAGGGCAAAATAAATTAATAAAAAGTTGGGCTTTAAGACTAGTACTTTTTCAAGTTACCATTCTTGTTGAACAGATCTTGGACGTTTGTGTCTGCAAGGTGATACTTTATGTTAATTCCCTTGTTGACATCTACCAATTCTGTCTTCTGTGTTGCAGCGCCACTATAGTATGCATTCAATGCATCGCTACGTGAACCTCCTTGCTCCAAGACTTTGGTCATGGCAAGTTTTCCCTGAGCTACCTTTGCCTGCATGTATGCAAACTCGTCTTGGAATACTCCTTGCGCGGAACTATCCACGGTGCTGACAAAGTTAGAGTATGCATTTGCTGGATTGCTCATATCATTTACGTTGTTTGAGCTAGCAAGGTCTGCTTGCAAGTAATCGTTTGCAAGTTTGCGTTGCTGGTCAATCAACTGTTGTTGTTGAGCTTGGTATGCTTGTTTCTGTTGTTGTGCTGCGTACTGTTGCTTGAAGAGTTCTATGTTGTATAGTATCTTCATCATGCCAGGATCTTTCTTTATTGCATCGGTTGCCTTGATCTGTATGTTACCTAAAGAATTCTGTCCTGAATCTGCCCAGGCAAACCCTATGTAACTTGCACTCAATAGCAATGATCCTGCGCTGATTGCAAGAACTAGCTGTATTTTGGTTCCATTCATTCTCTACGTTTCACCTCCTAGTTTTCTCCCGACAATATTGTTTCGTCCGAATCTCACGGACTCATCAGGGGATTTGGAGCAGGTCATATCGATTTTAGCATCGCCTCCACGACCTGTTTTACAATTTCTCTAAAGTCATTTTCAAGTATCTTGTGGATGACTGTCTTGTATCCACTGCATTTCTCTGCATGTACTAGTAGGTGTTTTGCACAAAAGTTTCTTCCACACTGGGTACATAGTTGTGTGCAGTTACAAGCACAGGTATTGCATTTTGCTTGTTCAGTTCTTTCAACTGCTGGTATTGTTGTCATGGCATCACTTGTCAGAGAAATTATAAATCAATTAGAACACCTTTTGCCGCAGAAATGTGAGGGTCATTTTAGGCACAAGCCAAGCTTGGCCATGCCTAAAAGATTGGAGTTTTGACATTTTTGCGACAAAAATGTAGTAAATGTTTTTAATAATAGTATGAGACCTTGTCATCATGGTAGGCAGAGGAACAGACAATCCTGAAAGGGCAATCCCACTGAAGAATCTTACAAAAAATGAGATCAGCCCACTTGATGTTTTAATATTGCAAGTATTGCAGGAAGGTGCTACTCCTGACACTGCAAACAAGGAACTTGAAAAACATGGCTATGTGCTGTCCAGAGATAATGTCAAGGGCAGAATTGAAGAGTTGATAAAAAAACGTGTTATCTTGGAGCACAACAATAGTGCAGACAGCAAGAGAGACGACAGGATAAAATGGATTTTAGTTGATCCAAGTAAGCTATTTGACAATCAATTTTATACTTTTATCAAAACTCAGAACCCGCTTTTTGAGCGCCGAGTTATTCCATATTCTGAGATGTATAACAACTTGGTGGAAATTAGCAGGGAATACAGCATTGTCACAACAATTGATGTCATCCAAGGAGAGGGACAAAACTATGACTTTATCTTAAGAATAGTGACAAACGATGCTGGCCACTTTGAAGAGATGGTGGAAAAGATCAGGTCTCTTGGATGGGTGCACTCTGTTGACAGCAAACCAATCCATGTGCTAGAAGGTGTTGGAATATCAAAGAACAATCTAACCAAAGTTCACATGAACTACTTTTACGAACCGATAAAACTTCCAGACTTTGAGTCTTATCTTAAGACCATACGACAGGTGTATCGAACTTATGACACCTACATAAAAGACGAGGGCTCATCAAAGCAAAAGGTTGCTAAAAAGAAGAGCAATGAAGACGCATTTGATGACTCCAAGTCAGAACAGTAAATCTTGTCAAGCATCGAGCTGATAATTGCAAATTGCACTGTCTGTGGGCACAAGTTACAGCTTGATAAGAAAACCAAAAAAAGTGAAAATTTGTTTTGTGTCCACTGCTCATCTAGATACATCTTCAAAGATGATTATCTGAATTTACTTGCACCCAGTATAAGACATGAGATATGTGCAAATGGAATTCTTGCAAGAAAGATAAAAGAGAGATTGCATTTGGGTGGGCTCTCAAAAAATGACCATGATATCATCAAAGGAATAATTGCAAGCAAGCACATGGCAAGACAGTATTTCAGAAACGTTGTACACCATACGGAGGCTGCATGGTCTGCTAGATCCTATGAAAGATTCGAAGAGATATTTATCACAAGTTATCTTGATTCTCTTTTGAAAAAAAAACAGGTGACCTTTGTTGATGCTGGCTCGGGACCTGGAAGATACCTGATACTATTAGGATCTAAAATTGGAGTCAATTCATGCAAAGACCTGAAAAAAAATCCTGAAACAAGTAGGTTATATCAGTATGATGAAAACTATGAAAAAAACTTGCGATATGTCATAGGGATCGACTATTCTGAAGAGATGGTATCACACTCTACTAGGTTGCTCAAAAAATATGGTCTCGGTAAATTTCTAAACAAGAGGATATTTCCAATAACCGGAATTGCCCAGAACTTTAATCTAAACAAAAAAATGCTTGAAGATACCCACAAGGTTATTGTATGTACATTTCAGACATTAGGAAATCAAGAAAATACGGAACTACAGGTACAGATGCTCAAATCTATGAAAAATCTTGCACTGCCACATGGTACCATACTCATTTCGGTCTTTAACAAGAAACTCTTCAAAGATTTTGGACTAAAAAAATTCTATGGTAGAGAGGTCAAAAGAACAGTGGGTGAAATCACGACATCAAAGCAAGATGTAGAAAATGGAATACTTCGAACGTCCAAAGGTGTTTATTCTAAATGGTTCTCAAAAGATGATCTAGAAGACCTGTTTCGTAGGGCAAAGATATCCAAATACAAGATAATGGATGCCAAATCTTTGCAATCAATAGGTGGGTATGAGGAGTATCTCAAGGAAGAAGAGCAACGCAAAGATGTCTTTCCAAGAGCCATAGTTGGAATGGCTCAAGTTTAGATGCTGTACCCTTAGGTGCTATCGCTTTTATCTGGGCAAACTCCGGTTCAAATTGTTGTCAGAAGATCTAATAGGTGCAATCCAGCAAATCCTGATTCTTGGAAAAGGTGACCCGGGCAGACTGGAATATCTTCTTGACCTTTTACAAAAGGGTAGACCACTTCCAGAATCTGATCAAAAATATCTACAACTAATGATACCTCTCTATCTTGGTCCAAAAGACTCTGACTCTTACCAGAAAAATGCAGAACTTGCATTGGAACGATTACATGATGAAGTAAAAGAACTCCGTGAAAAAATACAAAAAATTGAAAGAAAAGGATTTGAAAAGTATGTGGGAAGAAAAACAGTCTTGTTCTTTGTTACAGTATTTGTGGGATGGAACACATTACAAAGCTACATTGCGCCATTTCTAACTGGTGTAATTCCTGGTGGAAACATATCGTATGTATTTCCACTAAACTTGGCTGCAAACTATGCAAATTATGGTTCTGTTGTGTGGTTTGGGTTTTTGGTATTGCTAATGTCATGGCCATTTATTGGTGCAATACATCTTGCCAAGTTTATCATATCCCGAAAGATCTCAAACTAGTTATTGCAGTGCGATACGGTAGTAGTCCCAGCGTTCTGGGTCAAATTGCTTTACAAATTCAATAGGCTCGTTTCTTTCAATTCTGCTTGCAATGACATCGCGCAGTGCAAAACTTGTAAGATACTTGTACCCTTTTGCCTGGACCTGCATGTTAAATAATGATCTCATCTCTTTTCCACCTTTCTGTCCCCAATATCCCATCCTGATTGCAAGTGGTTCCATGAATGCTGTATTTTTTGAGCCATAGTTTATGTCCTTTATTTCGGGTCTCAATTTGTATGTCTCAAGTGGCCCTCCTTTTGTAAAACCTATGATGGGGCCATTGTCACTCCCTAGTCTAAGTGTGTTTAGTATGGTATCTTTTGCCATGACTGATTCTACAAAATCATCATTTCTGAATTGGAGCGGTTTTGGTAATTGCTTGTGAATCTCTGATAATGTGTCTATGAATTCTGGTGCTTGCCTGTTTGACATTGGCTCAATTATTGCAAAGAATTTTGTGTTGTCATATACAAGTGATCCTTCTATCTGGATCTCTTGCTCACGAAGTTTCATAAATGATAGAACATTGTCTGTGAAATGTTTTCTCATGTCTTTTGGAAGTGCCTGTAACACACTCTGATACATTTCTGCATCATTATTGAGAAGGTCTTCAAAATATGCTACTGATCTTCTGACAATATAATATGGGTGCCACGCTAATGCATGTGCATTTTTTTGTGCCATCTCTAATGCTTTTGCAAAGTCTCCTAGAGTATACCCTGCAATCCTGTCTGTCACTGACAAGAACCATCCTATTTTTTTGAAATGTTCTCTCTTGCTAGGATCATCTCTTACAATATCTGATAAATCAAGACAGTCCTCAATTTTTTTCTGTGTAACTTCTTTTGTTTCTCCGCTCCAAGGATATGTTGTCCTGTGGATAAGCGCAGCAATCAAATTTTTATCAATATTTGCGTCTCTTAGCAACAGGTTTAGCTTTTCATCTGTCATGACAAATTTTACGGCATCTTCTTCGTGTGGCTTGTCAACCTTTTTTTGAGGATCATAATCATGGAACAGGGCAGCTACAAAGAGATATGGAAAATCATCTGGTTTGAGAATGCCCTGAGTGTTATTTCCTTGGGCTGCAAGCAAAGTGACATAGGTTACTTCTAGTTCATGTACAATATTGTGATATCCGTAATAATCTTCACCAAGACCCTTTGACTCGAACAGGTTTATGGTGTAATCGAGAATCTTGGCATAGCACTCTCTCTTAAAACCATTATTTACCATGATTTTTTGAATCTCTTCCCGCAAGGCTACTGGATCCTGATTCTGTAGCAACGTTTTGGTAATCGAAACTGGTGGCTTTAAGTTCTCGCTCTATTTTTCATCATGTTTTAGGTATGTTTTTCCTTTTTCGATAAATCGTAAGAACAACTACAAGTGCAATTACGATTATTATGGCTATTGATATGTTGGTATAGTCTGCAGACCAGATCGCTACTAGAATTTTTGGCGAGTCTGCCAATATCTCGGTTGATTCTTGGTTTGTGTTTCCTATGACAGGTCCCTGCCATCCTGAAAATACATGATTTACGAAAATGTCATTTCCTGGAAGTGCGGTAATGTCCACAATTGTTCCGCTGTTGTACCACCCTGTTCCAAGAGTTCTACCGAAATTAGTGATGACGCTTACATAATACTGGGTTTTGTATTTTAGATCAATTCTATGTGGCTCTGACATGTGAATGACTGGAGACTTGAAGGTGTCTGACTCTCCTGAGATCACATTAATGTCCGAACTGTCAAGTGACCATCCTGTAACTTGTTGTTTGGTATATTGATTATCTGATGGTATCATACGTGGTACGATAAATTGTTCGTCAGAGCCTGCGTCAAACCAGTTGTCATTTGTTGGGGACGCTGGGAAAAAAGTCGCATTTGTAATTCCATGCAATGACATCTCAAATTGCGGTTTTGCGATAAAGAGTATGGAGTGGTTAGATTCTGCCACTAGATCTAGTGTAAAGTTTCCATCGAACAATCTATTGATGGGAACAACTGGACCGTTATCAATTGAATAAGATTGTAGATTGTATCTGGTGATGCCATCTGTTGTCCAAGAATGTTTCTGGGAGATTGTATATTTCTGATGCTCTGTAATATGAATTGCATATGGATTTGATGTATGATTTTCATAATTTACATTGATGGTAACCTGGTTAATTTGTAGATGCTCTGCTAGACTACTTGGTACTGTTATGAAAAGCAGCAATACCAGCACTAGCAAGAGTGATGTGTATTTTATTGTCAAAAATTGTTCCCCATCTTATTGCCAAATGGCCTCTATTTTTCAATTCTCTATATAGAACAATCTCTAGAAAAGGTCAAATAATACGTGATAAAAAAGAATCCATGCGTTGGCATTCTTATGTGATAATGTCTTGCATTGTATTTTCAATAGGTATAGCACCGGTTTTTGCACAAACATCACAACATTATACGCTAAAAGATGCACAGAGCGGTCAATCGTTTCAGATACCTTATGATATCACAGGAGCAACAGTCACTGACATGTCAATTAGCGCACCGGATACATCGCTTATAATTTCACTCCAATCGACTGCTGATGGTAACTTGACTGTCACACTACCAAGATCTCTTATTGATGCAAAAGATGGCGCAAACGATGATCAATATTTTGTTCTAGTAGATGGTGCTGATACTGATTTTGCAGAAAGCAAGACTAGCACTGATAGGACCATAACCGTATCAATTCCTCAGGATACTACACAAGTTGAGGTGATTGGCACTCAGGTGGTTCCAGAATTTGGAGTCTTGGCCTCCATAGTTCTTGCCGTTGCGGTGTTTTCCATAGTTGCAATATCTGCAAAGACTAGGCTCAAGTTTTCCTAAAATACTATCTCATTTTCAAGATTAATGTAATAGTCTGAATTTTCTTGGAGGGTTTTCATCGTTCAATTTAATTTCATCTTTTAAATCAAACACAATATTTGCATTGTCCAAACTTGATTCTATAAAACAAAATAACGGATGTAACACCTATTAACATAATTGGAATTGTTAAATGAAATTTAGGTGCGACCCTTGTTTCAGATACACTATGATCTGGAACGGTACTCAATAAAATAAAATTTGTACTGGATATGTCATAACCCATAACATGATCACATTTTTTGGAAATGGAATGGTACCATGTACTGGAGATTAAAGATTTGATTGGGTTTGGGGGGGAGTTATAATTAGGGACTTGTTCATTATGCATTTCACATTCCATTTGGGTATGCTATTGTCTGCAAGAACTTTTTCAGAAGATGATACACTGAAAATAAACATCGATGCCATGATTATTTCACGCATGCACATAACCATACCTCATTTGCATGAAAGACAATTTCTATTTGTGGAATCACACATGTGGTGTCATTATATCCTATTAACCAATGATTACAAAACAATTAGAATAATCTTCTATAAAATAAATTGACCTTGAAGAGATGTGTGATAATTAGGCACTAAAAGTTCCGAAATTAGTGCGGAGGACCTTCTCAAGTATGTGCCGATTTTCTTAATTTACTATTGAGTACGAAGATCAGAGAAGGTCTATAATCTCTGGAGGAACGGAGCCCTTGGATCCTACAACCTCGACAATCTCACTCCATACAACATCTTTAACTCCATCCATTGCCTTTACCTGTTCTAAAAGTTCAAGCAACTGCCCATTTCCTGTTACAATCAGTTCTGTCCTCAAGTCGATGGTTGGCTCTCCAATACTGCGGCCAACATATACTACTTCTTTGATTTTCAATAGTTTTTTTGCAATAGGAACTGACAGGCCTTTCTCAGTAGCTATCAGAAAATCTATTCTCTTGTATCCAAATATTTCTATATTCATGAGGTAAAAAAGATCTAGAAAATGAGTTTCAAACAACTTGCGCCTCTTCTCTATGGTAGCAACTGGTATTCCGAGTTTGGTAGCCATTTTTTTATCTAAACTATTCAAAGAAAGGGTGGATGATCCGTTGCCTTTTGGAGCAAGAAGAATTTTTAATATTTTCTTGTCATGAGCTGATAGCTTATGAGTAGAAGGGGATGATTTTAAGACCGACCCCTCATAATGAGAAAATCTGTTGTAGTATCTAATCCGTCAACTTCAAGCGTCATCAATAGAAGTTTGGACTCTCTACTATAAGAAAGATATGCTCTTTCGACATGAATTTTTTTTCTTTAACTTTTAATCAGCCTTACATTCTGTCAATAATTTCACTTGGAATGGATTTCTTTTGTCCAATTATCTCTACAATTTCTGTCCATTCTACGGCCCTTACTCCCTCCATAGACTTTACTATTTCAAGCATGTCAAGCAACTCAGCATTAGTCTTGATAATTAACTCTGCTTTTAGGTCAATCGTATGCTGTCCTACGCTTCTTCCAACATATACAACTTCATTACGTTTCAACAGAGCCTGTCCAATCGCAACGGTCAGGCCCCATTGTGTAGAAATCAAAAAGTCTATGCGCCTAAAACCTAATTCTTCCAGTTTAAGTTTATAGTCTAATTGAAGGAATCGCTTTTCCAACATGATTCGTCTACGTTGTATAGTGGACCTGGGAAGACCAGTTTTTTTTGCAAGCTGATCCGAACTAACTCTCCCGTTAGGGTTTAGAAGAATTTTTAATATTTTTTTATCACTTGTTGATAGAATCTGAACATCATCATTCAATATTGCATTCACATAAGTCTCTTTAACCATTTATTCAAGTCGTATAGATAATAGACTTGTTATTATAAAAGGAGTCCTTTGATTACTGGATTAAGTAACAAATTTTGTAAAACTCAAACTAGGAAACATTTCCATATTCAGGTTTTTGTCTCATGGGGGGGGTTATTTCTGGGCAATTGATACTCCATTAATGCAAATTTTAGGCGAACGTTATCTATACTCGTTAATACTAATACATTACTCTATGACACAAGATGTATCTTTACTTGGTGGGGGAGTCCGGGATGAAAAATCGTAGCAGATTAGACATTACCACCATGATTTTAGAATCAGCTAGAACCGGAATTCCAAAATCAAAAATAATGTTTGAAGCATATCTATCTTATTCCCAACTAGTTGAGTATTTGAATTATTTAGACCAAAATAACTTACTAGAATACGAGACAAATACACATCTTTACAAACTAACTGGAAAAGGATTGAGAGTTTTGAACATATCCAAAGAAATGAATGAATTATTGGTGTTACCTCAGAGTAGGAAGGCCTTAGCATGAGCAATTCTCCGGAGACAATTGATTCCGATGAGGCAAGAGAAATAGCAAAAAAATTTCTTGAACAACATCATAACGTAAGTGATGTCCATGCAATTTTGGAAGGACACACATGGAAGGTCATGGCAAAAGTTGGACTTCCAAATTTGAGAATGAAAACAGTATTAGTGGATGCTGAGAGTGGCAAAATATTAAGCTGGAAATGATTGTTCGATTCTAATTTTTTTGGTGGACAAAGGATTCATCTAATTTTCATTAGGATTTTGAGTCTTGTATGACCTATTAGGTAATTGTTCACTTTGTTTAGTTCTCTGCTGTTTCTTTTTCTAGCTAAATCCAGCACCAAACTGGTCTCCATGCTGGAGAGGATCAGCAGAGTCTGAACCCTTTAGTTTTAGATATAAAAATGCCTCATTTACAAGCTGAACAGCCGGCTCGTCTTGCAAGTGAAATTGTTTTTTTGCTATTTCGTGATATTTCTTTAATTTGTTCTCATCTTGTTCGTCAAGTGATATGTTATCTTTGATTAATACTGATGCTATTTTTTCAATCTGAGAGTTGTACTGAGAATCATCCATGTTATCTTTAACCATTTCTTGCTTTTAAGGTGATTGTATCTATGATTCGGATTTTTCAGAATCTAAATCTTCTTCAAACTCGTCATCTAGAAATTCTACTGACTCGTCATTGTTTTCTGAAGACTCGTCTGGAAATTCTTCCTTGTCTTTATTTTCTGGTTGCATCTTTTCTTTCTATCTCTTTTGTATCTTATAACTTACGTGTGCTGTTTTAAATTAGTCACCCTTGGTTAACTTTGTTAAGTCACAATTATACGCAATGCATTATAAACTCATAACGAATTACTCATCATGCAAACAAGACTCCAATACACTGCATTGATTGCATGTGTCATGTTGGTATTGCCCTCTGCAGCATTTGCAGAGTCTAGTCCCAGGTCGAAATATGCTGAACAACAACTACAGGTACAATTTGCATCTATTACTTGTAATAACGCATATCTTGATGGATACACAAATGTAGTAGTGACTGCAATTAACAATTCAACTACAACTGCAAATCTTGGCACTGATATTACAAAAACAGGTGCTGACTTTGTTGCATTACAGACAGATGTTAATTCCAGCAATACTGCACAGTTCAAGACTGATCTCAAAACATATCACACCGACATCAGAACTACAAACCTAGATTCGCATGCAGATCTAAAGGCAACTCACAACAAGACAGTGTTTGCCACACTAAAATCAGAGACAAGTCAACTACGATCTACTGAAAATAGCTGTCTCTTTGTAGCAAAACAGCAAAGAGCTCATCTCAAGGTGGACATGTTCAACTATGACATGGCTCGTGCTAATAACATGACCCAGAAAATGGCTAAACATGGTGAAGATACAACCGGAATGGTCAAAGTGATAGGCAACGCAACTGCACAAATTCAAGCATTTCAATTAGCAGTACAAAATGCAGAAAACAGCACACAACTTCAGGCAGCAATTCAAAGTTTCTGTCTTTACAATGGATGCAAGACATCTGACAACTTTCATTTTGCAGCAGCAACTGCAATTCAAGCAGATCAGGCAAAGCTAAATCTTCTTGCTACGAAAAACAGCACAACTTCGTATCAGGGTTTAGTAATCCAAGCACAGACCGATATAGGAAATGCACAAACTGCACTGAATCAGGTGGGCTCGAACAAATACCAAGGAAACCAATCTAGTGATGTCTGGAACAATATCAAGGCAGCAGCTGATGTAATCCACCAGCTACAGCAGATTGTAAACCACAAGCACTGATTATCTTTCTCTTTTTTTATTTTGTATCCTTCTAGCTTTTACCAAAATCTTCAAGGGCTATTTTTGCATCCTGTTCACCTGACCTTATCAATTTCTTTATGGTATCAATTGCAAAGTCTGCATCTTCAAAGAGGTAATGGGAGTCTTCTTTTCGGTCTACCCTGACTATGTCCTTTATAATGGCCCCTCTCTGGCAAGCAAGTTTGTTAAACTCTGGCTCTATTTCTGCGAGTTTTTTTCTGTTGACATCATCAAGCGAGGTGGATTCTAAAATTTCATGCATCTTGTTTATCATGGTTAGGTATCTTGAGATTATCTTTGACATTCGAATTGTCTGGTCTGTCTTGTCGGCATGCATGATATCTCTTGCTCTGTGCCAGGAATCCATCATGTTTTTTGGGATCTCTTCTTGCACTCTGGGAAATAGGCTTACAAGTATGACTCGCTTGTCACAAGTGGGTGATGCATCAATTACCTCTCTTATAGGCGTGTTACTCAATAAGGTCCCATCCCAGAGATATCTCTTGCCTACCTTGGTCCAAGAGATTCCATAGAATGGATATCCTGCACCTGAAGTAACATGATCTGAGGTAAATGTATCATACTTGCTATCAAATATGGTTGGTTTTCCACTCTGGATGTCTGTTGAAGTTATTATGAGTCTTGGTCTTGAAGGATCCTTGAGTTTTGTATAGTCTACAAATTTTTCTAGAGTTGCTTTCATGGGAGACATGTCATAAAGATATGGGGAATTGTACAAAAATCCAAATGCGGGCGTCATCCAAAGTGGAAAAAATGCATTAGAATTTCCCCACACTGCAGAATATGCTGATGATGAAACCTCTTTCATGCGTCCGATAAAAAATGGCGATGTTACAGTCTGCCCTAATGTAAGCCAAAATGCCTCCAAATCTCTTGCCGGGTTATCGCTTTTACTTGCAGAAATTATTGCAGCGTTGATTCCACCTATCGATGTACCTGCAACAACGTCTATCTTTATCTTGAGCTTATCAATTGCTTTGTAGACTCCACACTCATAGGCACCAAGAGAGCCTCCGCCCTGTAGAACTAGAACATTTTCAATACAATCTTTTTCGCTACTTTCTCTATGCATGTGTGGTATAGTTTGTATTGTTATGTATGATGTTTTCTATGATTCTCAAGGTATGAGTATGACACTCAAGTAGGTTCTGCTTTATTTTGAATACTTTTGCTCTTGTGAAATGCATTATGAGAAGACAATATTCCAAGTGATGCTACCGCAATACCTATGAAATTTCGTATCACCGTAATATCATCTGGCCTTGGTGCGATTATGGTAACATGGAATACTGTATAACAATTGTCAAGCAACCAGAATGCAAGTGTTGTCCATGTTGTAATCCCTGCGACTAGATAACCCATTCTTGATTTTCTTAGAACCTTGTATGTGCTAAAACCGATTGCGCTATACCATGCAATTGATATTGTAATCCATTGGATTTCGTACACTTGTTTTCTGTCATCCAAGTAATAGTACGTGGTACCTATGAACGCAAGGGAAAAAAGACAACAAAGTAATAGACTGTGATTTATGGCAAGACTTGTTCTGCCTTTGCTTGGTACCGTCATGTTTAATGCTGATTACTTTTTGTCATTTTAAACCGTGAGTTGATAAAATTACCGTTAATGCGAATGTTTTGAGAAAAACTTGTTAACTATATCCGCAAGTCTTTCAGGATCTTCAATATACGGCGAGTGACCACATCCTTCGATCGGTATAAACTCACAGTTTTTGATTGATGATACAAACTGTTGCGAATATTCAAATGGTATCAGCTTGTCCTCTCTGCCCCAAACCACCAGTGTAGGAATGTTGATCTCGTGTAACTTGTCAAAAATGTCTGGCGCATTTTTTAGACCCAATAATGTGGACAAGAAGACCATCTTTGCGTTTGGTCTTGTCATGTTTGTAATAAACCTCTCAATCGATATATCGGACACTTGTTTTCCAGGACCAATCATCATCTGGTAAGCATTTTTTACAGAATCTCTGTTTGGGTATAGTGCAGCCATTGTATATGCATCAAGTGTCGGAGTAGACTTTCTCATTATTCCAGCTGGTGAGACTAGGACAATCTTCTTGATCTTTGTATTCTGAACTGCTGCACATTCTGCAGTTATCTGCCCTCCAAGCGATGTTCCTATGATGTATGTATCTCTGATTTCAAGTGTATTGATGAAATCAAAAACAAATTTTGTAAAGAATTCTGGAGTATAATCTACTGAAGGCTTGTCGCTCTGTCCGTATCCAATAAGATCTGGGGCAAAAACATGATATTTTTTACTCAGGTGTGGTATAAGACTAATCCATCTTTCTGCATATCCTCCCAGTCCATGCAGAAGGATCAAATTGCGATCTGACTCACCCTCTTCTAGATATCTGATTTTATTCCTGTTTACCGTGACAAATTTTTCCTTAATCAATGTGCATTGTGGAACTTGCAAACAACATAAGTTTTTAGCGACACTAGTTATGACAATATTGGTAAAGCCTTATTCACTAAAAAGATCGATAAACCATCAATTTTTCTTTGAGATTGTTACCATGACATAATCTAACATCTTGGCATACGATGACAACATGATCTTGACATAATCGTCATATGATTTCATTGTTGACATGATGTTTTCTACAAATGTCTTTTGAAAACTATTAATCATGTCTATCTCAAATGCTGTAGTTTTTGTAATTGCTTTTGAATATTTTTCAAATGATTCTATTGCCTTTTGGTCTACTCCCATGTTGTCTAGGAGTTCTTTTTCTGCAATATAACAGGTGCCAAAAAAGTCTCTTGCAATGCGAAAACCTTCTGACTGCAAGTCTGTAAAACTTTCAATGTATGAGGGCAGTAATCTCTCTATCTTCATTATTATTTCATTTGTATTGTCTCTCATTACATCACACACTGAGAGAGAATTAGTGACATCTGTGGTTTTTTGTGAGGGAGACTTTGACACTTGTGATTTGAGTTAGATGTGCATCCTTTTAACAATTTGCTGCACGTGTAATTGATAACCAGCAATCTCTATATGTTCAGTAATCTACTTTATTCTACGGCCCATGTCTATTCCACCTGAAATGAAAAAATCATTGGCAAATTACAAGCACAACTCTCTTTTCTGGACTGACTTGTTGTATCTGATGACAAACAGACAACAATCGCTTGCTGCTAC
>JAKEIJ010000179.1 GCA_022545805.1 Nitrosotalea sp.
AACACTAGAATTGATTTTGAGAAAGATAGTGCAGTATTATCTGCAGATCCGCGTGTAGTCAAAGAAGAACTAGAAAGCATTACCAGCCTCTCATATAACGAAGCAAGAATTGCAGGAATGTTTGGAATGAAAATTTTGGATCCAATTGCAATAAAGGAGATAGTGGAAAATGGTGTGGAGATGCCAATAATAATTACAGACATGGGCAGGCCTGGGAAAATAACAACAATTGAGAGAAAACCCAGTGAAAAAAATGGCCATCCTCTAAAAATAGTCACAGGAAAGAAGAATTGCTCAATTGTAAGAATTGAGAAAGAGTCATCAGAAAGACTGTTCCATTCACTGGATAAAGACAAGAGATACAGTGAGTTTGTTGTCTTGTCTCCATTTACTAAAGACGATATTGAATTTACAAGAATACTATTTTTGGATGGTGACTATGTCAAGCGCAATGAAAGATACATTTTGGGATTTGATGCTCTGGCATCTATAACCTACAATAGGGGTGTTATCACTTTAATTGGAGATGAAATGTGGCGTGTCCAGCAAGTTGCGTCAAAGGCAAGCTCTAGAATAGGTGAAGCCGGCCTGAACATACTAAATATGGATGCACAGGAAGAAACATCTCGAATCATCATAGTAATTGAGGACAGTGCAGATAGCATAGAGAAAGCCATCAGAACAGTCCATGCGGAAAGATCAAAAATAAAATTTGTTTAACTAAAAATAACATCAGTGAAATAATTTTTTATTTTATAAAATTACAACTACTGTTCTACTTTTTTCTTTTTCTGCGAGCAGCACGCTGGTCTGCCTTTCGCTTGTGTTTTCCGGTCTTTCTTGCAACCATATTCTAGTTTTGATATCATACCATGATTTCTATCTTTTGTATGATAAAATAGAATAAACGTTTGACCCCTACAAGTCCATACCTGTAGGATGTCAAAGTTGGGTTTATTCTTGGGCCTCTTTATCTAGAATCAGCCCGGCGTTACCCAAAACACGCGCTACCATATTATACGATCAGGAAATATTTAGAGCTGATCTATATAGATCATGTATAGATGTCGTCAAGCTCCAAGAGTACTAGAGATATTCCCATCAATGCATACCACTTGAAGTTGCGTCTATCAAGAAACACATTCTTTGGATTGGGTTGCCCTTCTGTAGCCATGCGAATTTTTCTCATCTCAAATCCGTTTCCGACTATGCCGATAACAAATAGGGCAACAGAGACAAACAAGAGTACGGGCTGTGTCATCATAACAAAATAGTCTTTAGTGGATTTAAAGACAATCTAGTTTCCAAGCACACAAAGATTTTGATTATTTCTTTAAATTACCAAACTCTATCCCATTTGGTATGAAAGATCAAGGCAAGATTTGGATGAATGGTAAACTTGTTGCATACAAAAATGCAAAGGTCCATGTTCTTACACATGCATTACACTATTCAACTGCAATATTTGAGGGAATCAGATGTTACAATACTCCTAGAGGTCCAATGGTTTTCAGGCTACCAGAACATGTTGAACGATTATTCAAATCTGCAAAAATGTATTCAATGAAGATTCCTTACTCCAAAAAAGAAATTTCAGATGGAATAGTCAAGACAGTAAAGGCAAGCAAACTCAAAGAATGTTACATCAGACCTATTGCATATTATGGTCATGGAGTGATGGGTCTTACACCAACTCCAAATAAGATAGATGTTGCAATAGCTTGCTGGGAATGGAACACTGGTGAATCCAGCGCAGGAAAAGTACACGGAGCAAGATGTAAAGTATCAAGTTGGCTTAGAATAGATTCTAGATCACAGCCCATGCAGGCAAAAGCTGCATCAAACTATGCAAATGCTGCATTGGCAAGAGTTGAAGCTCTAAGAGATGGCTATGATGAAGCAATCATG
>JAKEIJ010000180.1 GCA_022545805.1 Nitrosotalea sp.
CAGCACGGAGCATTATCTGGGCTAATCCACGCCATACTAATGATTGTCCATGATGAAGAATCAGAACAAGTTGTAACAGGAATAAAACACAATCATGAAGATTTGATAGGTACTCATCTTCATAGTAAAGTAGATGGAAACAAGTGCATGGAACTTTTCTTGTTACATGGGGATGCTGAAAAGATCAGTGTCATGACACGAGACTTTCAGACAAACAAGAAGATGGATAATGTAAAATTAGTTACGATGTAAAAATTATTTTTTTATGCTATTCCGTTTTCGTTTAGAATCAATGCCAAAAGGGCCGCACGTGTATCTTTTCCATATTGGGCTTGTTTAAAGTATCTAGCTTGTTTGGCAGAATCAATTTCATGCGATATTTCATCAAGACGTGGTAGTGGATGCATTATGATTGCATCATCTTTCATTTTCTTTACTAATTCGGAACCAATTTTATAACTACCTTTGACCTTAACATATTCTTCGATATCAGCAAATCTTTCTTTTTGTATTCTTGTTACATAGATAACATCTAGGTCATCCAAGTTTTCTTCCAAATCGGTAGTTTCAGTGTATTGTAATTTTTTTCTTATTTCATAAGTTGAATCAGCACGAATTTTAAGCGATGGTGGAGATATCAATTTTACATCGACATTATAATTGCTCAGAGCATACAAGAGCGAGTATACTGTTCTTCCATATTTTAGGTCGCCAACAATTCCTATCTTGAGGCCATCAATTTTCTTTTTTTCTTTTCTAATTGTATAGAGATCAAGTATTGCCTGTGTTGGGTGCTCTTCTGTACCGCTTCCTGCATTGATCAGGGGTTTTTCTGATATTTCTGCTGCAAATCTGCTAGAACCATCAAGTTGATGCCTGAGAACTAGGACATCAGAGTACAAAGACATGATTTTTACAGTGTCTGCAAGACTCTCGCCTTTTTTTGCAGACGATGAGGAAGCATCGGCTATTCCAAGTGAGGTACCGCCTATTGAGGCCATTGCAGCCTCAAAACTTAGCCTGGTTCTAGTACTAGGTTCAAAAAATAGATATCCGAGTGTCTTTCCTCGCACAATTTCCCTTCGTTCACTTTGGTTCATTCCAATTATTTTGTCAGTTGCTTGGAAAACAGTTTCAAACTTTTGTTTATCAAAATCTCTCACTGAGACAATATCTTTTTGGAAAAAAGAATTGCTCATTGGCAATTCACTATTATATATGAGTAGTATACAAACTATTCCAATGTCAGAGTCGGATCTTATCGTAAGAAGGATCAAGAATGGAACTGTTATTGATCACATAGAATCTGGAAAAGGTTTGAAGGTGCTAAGTGCATTGGGAATGGATGGTAGCGACGGAAATGTAATTACAATTGCACTTAATGTACCAAGCTCCAAGGTTGCAAAAAAAGACATCATAAAAGTTGAGAATAAATTTTTACAGGACAAGGATACAAACAAGCTTGCACTTATTGCTCCAAAGGCAACAGTAAACATAATCCAAGATTACAAGTTAGTTGAGAAGAGACGTGTTGCTTTGCCAAATCAGATTGAGAGAATTTTTAGATGTTCAAATCCAGACTGTATAACAAATAGTGACGAAGACATACAACCAATCATGGATGTTGTTGATAAAACAGGACTTGTTCTAAGATGCAGATATTGCACAAGAACTTTGGATGTCAACGAACTAAAATATTATTAGAATTATTTCTTTTCTGCTTGTAATTCATACTGGTGATAAGTGAATCGCCTTGCGGTTCCAAATGGCTTGAATGCTCGTCCATTACCATGATAGAATTTTGAAAAGAATTCGACATAGATCAATCTGGCTCCCTGGATACCTGGCTCAAAGACACCAATTATGATGTTGAATATGTGACCTATGAAGAGTATCATAGTTCCAAGAACAATGAATGGAATTCCATGATGTAATGTTTTGAAAAAGATAAAGTCAATTACATCAGCCAAGATAACTGATGCCAAAAGAATTCCAATGAGTCTGGTGTATGATAATATGTGGCTAACAATAGAGGGTAACTCCATGATTGCCCTTGGACCTTCTCCTACAAACATTAGCCCAATTCCACCTAACATCAAACCTATGTAGGCTGCTCCTGTCATGCTGTGTACTGGGTTGACATGTTGGTGATGCATTAGTGCAAGGCCAAAGAGTACTACACCCCAGCCAAAGAGCAACCAGCCCATTTTGCCAATAGCATGTTTTTTGAGACCTTCACGTATACTGTTCAAGATACCAAG
>JAKEIJ010000181.1 GCA_022545805.1 Nitrosotalea sp.
AGTACCATCAAAATATGGTATGGCGTTATCTTTTGCATATTTTTTTGCTTTTTCCGTAGACAATGCGGTATACGTTTGAGAGTCTAGCATTTCACAGATTGCGGTAACTGGTGAAAGTCCTGCAAGTTTCATTAGATAAATAGACATTTCAGTATGTCCTAATCTCTTTGATAATAATCCTTCTGAAGCAATAAGCAATGGAATGTGGCCAGGTGTCTTAAAATTAGAATTGAATATTTCTTTTTTGTCAATATTTTTATTTTTGTACAATTCTGCCATCTGAGAAATTGTAAATGCTCGTTCTTTGTCTGTTATTCCAGTGAATGTATTTTTATGGTTAATTGAAATTGAAAATGATGGTCGATCTCCATAAGGAGCAGTACCAATCACCATCTTCTTCAAGCCTGCATCAAAGTTTTGAGAATTGAAAAGAATTTCATGCATAAAGTTTAGTCCCAAATTTGATGCAAGTTCGTGGTTAATGGACATGCAGATCAACCCTCCGGCATCCATGCGCATACGGGCTATATGTTCAGGAGTCACAAATTCTGCTGCAACTACCATGTCCACCTCGTTCTCACGCTTGTTTCCATCATGAAGCAAAATGAAATCACCCTTCCTAAGTGATGATATTGCTTCGTCTAAGGACATATACATGATCAGCTTTTCATTATTGTTATAAATCTTACTAGAAAATTGGTAACTACCAAAATAGTGGTAATGGATTAATCTTCAGATAAAATATATTTTCCAAGTATGTCGGTTTCAATATTAACTTTATCGCCAATTTTTTTGTAACCAAGATTAGTTACTTGCATTGTATGTGGTATTATTGAAACAGAGAATTGATCTTTTAATTTATCAACAATTGTTAAACTTATACCATCAACTGTTATCGAACCTTTTTTGATAATATGTTTTGATAATTCTTTTGGAATTTTTACCCAGATTTGCACTTGATTGGTCTGTTTTTCAATCTTAGATATAATGCCAACACCATCAACATGTCCTAATACAAAGTGTCCTTCAAGTCGCTCACCAACTTTGAGACTTCTTTCAATGTTTACTCTATCTCCACGTTCTAAGGATCCCAGATTAGTTTTCTTTATTGTCTCGCCAATCATTTCAAACTCTGTAATTCCTTTTGAAATATTTACTGCAGTAAGGCATACTCCATTTATTGCAACACTATCTCCTACTTTGAGGCCTTTTGCAATTTTATCAAGTTTGATTTTCATTTTTGCTGCACTACGGTTACTTGTTTTTTTATCAAACATTACAATACTGCCCAGGCCTTCAATTATTCCAGTAAACATAATGAGTTACTATTTACATCAAGATGATTTATGTTTATCAGATTAAAGTAGAATCTAGTCCGCATCTCATTATTTAGCAGAATTCAATAAAGATATGGCTCTCTTGTAATGCACCTCATCAATCATTTTTCCATCAATCGTGGTAGCCCCTTTCTTGTTCTTCTTGGCCACATCATATGCACTCACAACTTTTTTTGCCCATTCTATCTCTGCACTAGTTGGATAGAACACTTTGTGAACAGTATCCACTTGATTTGGGTGAATGATGCTTTTGCCAGCATATCCAAGATTTTTGGCAACAAGCGAGTCTTGTTCTAATCCTGCTACATCATCAAGGTCTTGCCAGATTGCATCAATTGCATACTTTCCTGCGGCTCTTGCATCTACTGGAATTTTAGCTCGTGAGTATGCAGCTCCTTCTGGTTTTTTTGTATATTCTACACCCAAGTCATTTAGTAGATCAAATACACCAAAAACCAAAGCGGAGATTCTTTTACTGCATGATGCAATCAAATATGCATTCACAACACCTTCTGAAGATTCTATTGATGCTATGATTTCTATGGATTTTAGCTTGCGCTTTTTTTCTAACCCTAACATAATTTTTTCAATTTTTTTTATTTCATTTACAGTATTTACTTTGGGAATCACTATGCCATCAACACCTTTCTGAATAATGTCTAGTAGATCATCAGGTATCAGTCCAGATACTGGAGAATTGGTTCTGACATAAATTTCGGAATGATACTCTGATCTATTCTTTAGTGCGTTTTTTATTAGATTTCGTGCAGATTTTTTTTCTACTAACGGAACAGAATCTTCCAGATCAAAACATACAATGTCTGCCTGAAGAGACTTTGCTTTTTCTAGAAAACGACTGTTATTTCCGGGAACAAACAAAAGACTACGTAAGAGTCTTGCCATAAATAGAAAGAGTTTATGGTTTGAGTAAGATTTTGCCGACTAGTCCCTTACCAGTGAGCATCTTAGTATGTGCTTCAGCAGCATTTTCGAAACTATACACGGAATCTATGATAGATTTAATTTTCTTTTTACCCATCCAGTACAATCCCTGTTCTAGCTCTGCCTTTGTTCCTTGTGTGGAACCCAAGATGTTAGTTCCTTTGAAGAAGATGTGTCTCAGGTCGGTCTTTGCATCATATCCTGTTGTTGCACCACATGTTACCAGTGTTCCTCCATATTTTAGTAAGGTAAGTTGATCATTCCAGTGTGTCTGACCTATGTGATCAAATGAAATATCAATTCCACCGAATGGTTTTGCGAGTTGTCTTACTTCTTTAGCCCAATCTGGTTTTCTATGATCAACTGCGTGATCTGCTCCAAGTTCTTTTAGTTTGTCTAGTTTGTCTGGACTTCCTGTAGCAATAACATTGCAGTTGTATAATTTTGCAATCTGAATTCCAAAGCTTCC
>JAKEIJ010000182.1 GCA_022545805.1 Nitrosotalea sp.
CAAGGACATCAAGACTATAGAAAGGTCGCACAGGAAATGTTCAAGGCCATCAAAAAAGTCCATCCAAACCTGTCCAACATAATCAAGTTTGCAGATATGAAATCATATACTCTGGAAAGACTTGAAGCAGAAAAAAGGATAGAGGAAAAAAGAAAGAAACTTTCAGGAAAATAGCTACACGGCTAGTTTTTTTGGCCTGTACCAACTCAATAAAATCGAATTTCCCACAACTGTTGCAGAACTTGTTGCCATTGCACCACCTGCCAAGAGCGGTAAATAGCTATACATCTGCGCCCCAAAAAAAGGCACAAGAATACCTGCAGCGATTGGAATTAATGCGACATTATAGGCAAATGCCCAAAACAGGTTTTGCTTTATCTTTGCAAATGTCTTTTTGCTCAACTCTATTGTAGTGATTATGTCAAGTAGATTCTCTTTTATCAGAACAATGCCGCCAGTCTCTTTTGCAATATCAGTCCCGCTGCCAATTGCTATACCCAGATTAGCAGATGCAAGCGCAGGTGCATCATTTATGCCATCTCCGACCATTGCCACGATCTTGCCTTTTTCTTGCAGTTTTTTTATCATAGATTCTTTTTGGTGCGGAAGGATTTCAGCATAAACATCATTAATTCCTAATTTGGCTGCAACAGCATTAGCAGTATTTTCATTGTCTCCCGTAAGCATGACAACCTTGATTTTCATTTTTTGTAGTTCTCGTATTGCAAAAAGTGCATCTTCTTTTACAGTATCAGCAAGTGCAATTGCACCAACCAGTTTACCATCAAGTACTAGCAGCGTTACAGTCTTTGCTTGACTTTCAAGTTCTTGTATCTTTTCTTCCACATTAGTTGTTTTGATATTATTTTCTTGTACAAGTTTTCTGTTTCCAAGCAATAATACATGACCAGAGTATTGCACTCTTGTACCATACCCTGGTAGCACCTCAAATGATTCTGGCTCGCCTGAAATGATTCCTTGCTCTTTTGAATATCGCATGATTGCATGTCCAAGCGGATGCTCGGAATACTTTTCTGAAATAGTTGCAAGATGCAAAATTTCATCTACCGATACATCAGACAATGGTACCACATCGGTAACCGACAACATTCCTTTTGTCAGTGTGCCAGTCTTGTCAAATGCGATGACATTTATTTTTCTTGCAATCTCTAAATTTTCTCCACCCCTGATGAGTATTCCATTTTCTGCAGCCTTGCCACCTCCAACCATCAGTGCAGAAGGAGTGGCAATTCCAAGTGCACATGGACATGCAATAACAATGACTGACACAAATGCTAAAAGTGAGAAAGTCAGCCCTATTCCTCCCAAAAAGAACCATCCAAGAGCAGATGCTATTGCAATAGATATCACCACAGGCACAAAATACGAAGAGACCTTGTCCGCCAACCTCTGCATTGGAACTCTGCTTGACTTGGCATCCTCAACAAGCTTGATTATTTGAGACACCAACATGTCTTTTCCAATCTTTGTTGCCTTGAGGCGTATCATTCCACTCTTGTTGAGTGTACTACCAATTGCCTCATCTCCAATTTTTTTAGAGACGGGTATGCTTTCACCGGTTATTGCAGATTCATCAACAGATGAATATCCATCAAGAATGATACCATCAACTGGAATTTTCTCCCCAGGCCTTACAATGACCTCATCGCCAACCCTTACGTGTTCTATCTGCACATCAAATTCTTGACCATCGTGCACAGTGTGTGCCATCCTTGGCTGCATGTCAAAGAGTTTTCGTATTGCCTTTGATGCGCGTGTCTTTGTTTTTTGTTCCAGCAAGCGGCCAATTAGTACGAAGACAATGATGATTGCAGAAGTATCGTAGTATACATCATGAAATGGAAATATGCTAGGTACAAATGTAACAGTTGTACAATAAACCCACGCAGCTGTAGTTCCCATTGCAATTAGTACGTCCATGTTTGTTGTTCTGTGTTTTAGTGCATCAAATGTACCTTGATAAAATCTCCATCCTATCCAAAACTGGACAGGTGTTGCAAGAAGAAACAGAACATAATGATTTAAAGCAATTGAAAATACATTGACATAAGTAAGAAATGAAATAGGGATTGCAAGTAGAATTCCAATTGTAACTAACAACTTAATTTTTTCTAGTTCTTTTTCAGGAGTTGTAAATTCGTGCATGCAACTTTTGCAACAAAAATAATATGGTATGCCATCAATGTCCTGCCGGAGAGCACTTGGTTTTTCTTCCACATACATTCCACAGATTGGATCCTTTGCCATGAAAGATATCAAGTCAGGTACGAATATAACAACTAGAGTTTACAATCGTAAAGTTTCTTTAGGATCAAAGGTTGAAACTAGAAAATACAGGTACTATTCTAGGGTGCGAATTTTTGTTCCGTATTTTTCTTTGTATAATGACCTACAGGAGGTGCAGCAAAAAAACCTCTCAAAACTGCCAAATTTTAAAATCGATGGTTTGCTTCCAATTGGTCCATCACAGTACTCACAAGATATCTTTACAGCCATACCTTTTCCAAGTTTTATGCCATGATTCTTGTTGGTATTTCTCTTTAGATTTTCAAGCCTTTTTCCAGTCTTTGTTTCAAGCGCTCCAAAATCAAGGTCCAATGTGACTGCCTTGATTAGGCCTGCACTTACCAATCTATCATATCGCGCCTTGACAGTTGGTGTGCTGACCTTGATCTCACGAGATATCTGATTGAATGATTTTCTTCCATCTTTTACTAGTGATTCCAGTACGGCGATATCAACATCATCAAGTTTGATTGGCATGAGATGTGGTACATTCTCGCGTATCTAAATTATTCATTTTTTGTTATCATCCATCCTAACTCACATACTAGAGTTTTGGATTTGCCGATATGAGGTGAAACTGTTTTAAAATTTGCGCATAAAGGAAACGAGGAATTCTTACGAAACAATCATGCGTCAGATATAAGAACTTTCAATATGCATGTATATGATGGCAAATACTGACTTTGATACAAAACAAAAAGACTGTGTTGAATATCTTGAGATTATCCGAGACATATTATGGAATAAAATGACTGAAGTGTAAGAATACAGTAAAATGACTCGATAGAATCAAAACTTACTAGATAGTTTTTTGTGTTCTTCCAAACACTTGTTCCAGTGTCCTTGGTTTTCCATCCTTGAACACATCTGTGCTACAGTATTTCATCGAAAATGCAGCCATCTGCATTATGATTGACCGTAGTTCTGTTCCTTTCTCTGTGACGGTGTATTCTATCTTGATTGGAGTCTGTGCATAGACCTGTCTTTTTATCAAACCACTCTTTTCCATCTCGCGTAATCGCACAGACAGTGTCTTTGGATTTATTCCCTCAACGGATTCCAAAAATTGGTTGAACCGTGTCTGGTTCAAAATTAGCATGTTACGAAGAATATGTATGGTAAACTTTTTGCCTACAAGTCGAAATGTGTTATCTACAGGACAACATTTCATCTGGTCTGACATTTCCTTGAGTTCTTGTGGCATCAACTTACTAAAATCTCACTTACTTGCTATTCCATCACTTTCCAATTTATATACTTACCTTTCTATAGTAACTATAAGAAAGTAATATGGAATGCAAATCAGGAACATGTAACGTAGAAGAAGCAACGTGCTCATGCACCTCAGAGATGGAATGCAGCGATTGTGGGTGTGGAACAGTTGATCCCATAAGACAATCAATGGAATTGCTACACAAGGCATTCCATGATGCATTGTACCAAGCACATGTAGAACGACTCAAAAAGAGGATCGATTCCTCGTTTGGTCCTACACTTGACAAGGCAGCTGATGCAATGATCGAGACTGCGGCAAAGGTATGGCAGTCAACATTGATTCAATCAGAAGGCAAAAAAGAGCTCGAGTTAAAGTTGCAAAAAATATTTTCTGAAGCAAGCAAGAGATAATCTACTCCTCAGAACATAAACTCCCACTCTTCTTTTTTATTACTAAAGATTCAATCATTTTGGAAAAAACCAGTAGAAAACAATACTGAATTCATCTAACAGAACAATCAGGGCATAGTAAAATATGTATTGCAAACTCATTTAAGATAAATGAACTCAAAAAAGAAATTAAGTTCTATTCTG
>JAKEIJ010000183.1 GCA_022545805.1 Nitrosotalea sp.
CAAAAGAATTCATCTCTTTTAAATCGATTGAAGACATGCATAGTACCATTTACCAAAATGAAGAACGACATCCAGGCAATGGTCGAACTTAATATGGATGCTTGGAATGGTGACAAGTCAGTTTGCTGAAGCAATTGATATTGTGCAGCAATCCTTACGACAATGTACATTACATCTGTAATTGAGAATACTGCAAATAGTTTTTTTATATCACTTTTGATTCTAGTTGCATTTTTTTTCCCAGTTACATTATCCACGTAGACATGTCTGTTATTTCTATAATAGAGAAAAGCAAAGATTGGTGTATCAATACTATATTCTACTGCCAGAGTAATTATCGAATTAGTGAGGTTTTTAGATCCATTATCTTGGAAATCCGACTCGAGATTAAAATAAAAACTAGAAAATAAGGATGATAATATTGCTGAACAAATAGCCGCAATGATAAGATTCCGGTTGAATAGAATAGAGGTTTTATGATTTCTATAAAATGATAACAAAAGCGAGTAAAATTGCAATAAATACCTGTATGTGTTATAGTTTATAAATATTCTTTAATAGATGCATGAAACAATAATGCTGTACTTACAATGAGAGCATTTTAAAAACTTTGAAATTCTGTTTCCGGTATCATTTGTCTTACTCCTAGTCTTAATCGAATTTGGAGATTATGCTCATTTAGGAGCCCTGAAAACTTTTAGAATAAATTTCAGTCTCTAATGTTTTTTGTAAATTGATAAAAAGGTTAAAATCTTTTATTGATCAAAGTTGTACTGAATGTCTGCCCCGCCGCTAAAATCCAAACAGGATAAAGTTACTGAGGTCGAGGATGTAGAAGAATCTCGAGACATTCAAATCTTGACGAATACAGTTGAAATCCGTCAGCAGTACATAAATCTTATAAATTCTGCTAAATCCGAGATATCATTAATCATAGCAACCCCAAACGCTTTGCGAAGGAATCTCAATGGCGGTATCATAAACATGCTAAGAGATGCTGCCGAGGAAAAAAATGTCAAGATAAATCTAATTATTCCCGCTTACGAGGATCAAATCTACAAAGCTGCAGATGCTTTTCAAAGTATTGGGCTTATGCCCACGATTCAGAATTTTCAAATCAGAACAATTCTACCAATGACTCAGCAAATACACAGGATAAAATCTACTTTTCTAATAGTGGACAGACAATTTTCATTCATAATAGACATAAAGGACGATACTAAGGATAATCTAGTTGATGCAGCGAGTTCTGCCAGTTATTACAGAAGTAAATCTCGTACAGAATCCTACAGTTACATATTTGAAACTATTTGGAGACAGGCTGATCTATATGTATCATTGGCACAAGCAAATAAAAGTCTCAAAGACGCATATGAAAATCTGAAACTTCATGACACCATGGAACAGGAATTTATCAATCTTGCTGCTCATGAGCTAAGGACGCCGGCCCAGGCTATAATTGGATATTCAGAAATGCTCAAGGTATGTCCTGATAAAAGGGAACAATATGACGAAGCTATTTCACGAAACGCAGCAAGGCTGTACTCACTTGTTACAGATATGCTAGATGTTGCCAGAATAGAATCTCAAACACTGAAACTCGATATGACCCATTTTGATCTAAATAAGAAAATTGAAAATGTGATTGCAGATGTCAAACAACAAATGGGTGCAGATACCAACAAGAAACTCAGAATCAAATTTGAACCGAAGGACTCGATTACAGTTACTGGTGATAAAACAAGAATCTTTCAGGTAATTTCTAATTTGCTAAATAATGCAATAAAATTCACAGAAGATGGAACAATAATTGTGAATGCACAAAAGAACCACGAGACGCACGAAGCTATTATTACAATTAAAGATAGCGGAACAGGTATTGACCCCGAAATTATGCCAACTATGTTTTCAAAGTTTATAACAAAATCTAAAAGAGGAGTAGGACTTGGCTTGTACATTGCAAAAAATATTGTGGAAGCCCATGGTGGCAAAATAGACGCGTACAACAATATAAATGAAAAGGGTGCTACGTTTATTGTTACCCTTCCTTTGAAAAGCTAATCTCATTGCTATGCTGAATTTTTAATCGCACAATACATGCCATCAACGGGCTAAAAGTAATCTGGAATAATTTTTTGAAGCTCCTTTGATCTCTCATATTGGTGGGCCTTTATCAAATGACTCAACTTCAGTCCAACTTTTCTTATGGGCGGTTTATCGTCTAAATAGGAAAATCGATCTGCCAGTGTTTCTATTACAGAGGATATAGATTCTCGAGTTGCTTGAAAATTTTCGTAAGATGTCTCCCTAGTTTCAATTGTAAAGTCTGCTCTTACAAGTTTAACTCCTATAGTTCGAAACAAATAGTCACTACGATTAGCTCGCTCAAATATCTCATCAACTAGCTCATAGAGCATTTTGACTATCTTGGCTTTATTGCTAGTATGTCTATCTAACGTGGTCTCCGTACTAATGGAAATGTGATCACCCCTTGGAATCACAAGTTCCTCATCTCTGCCGTTGGCAACATCCCACATCCACTGCCCGTTCACGCCAAATTTTTCTACTAGTTTCTTGACATCAGCCTTGGCAAGTTGGCCAAGGGTGTCTATTCCCATCTCTTTCAGGCGTTCGTGGGTTTTGGGCCCTATCCCTGCGACTTTGTTTACTTCTAATGGCTCCAAAAACTTGGCCAAGTTATATGGGTATACTACAGTTAGACCATCAGGCTTTTTGTAATCTGATGCTATCTTTGCGGAAGATTTGGTAGATGTCACTCCGATAGAACATAGCAGGCCGCACTTGTCTTTTATTCTGTCTTTTATTTTCATAGTCAAGTCTTCAGGTGCGCCATGTCCATTTCTCAAGGTACAGTCTAAAAAGGCTTCATCTATACTTGATTGTTCTAAGACATCGGCAAATTCAGCAAGAATCTTCATCACTCCTTTGGATACCTCACTATAGTAACGAATGTTAACAGGTCGTAAAATCAAGTCAGGGCACAATAATTTAGCTTTGGAAAGGGGCATTGCGGAATTGACGCCATATCTTCTTGCACCATAAGAACAAGAAGATACTACCCCCTTGGTAATTTCTTTGTCTTTTTGGTCCGTCATTATCACTGCATGTGGCTTTCCCTTCAAGTTGGGGTCGCGTAACTCTTCACACGAGGGATAAAAGGCATTTAGATCAACACACATGATAACTTTCCCAATCCATGAATCTGCATCCTGATTGATTTTGATTCGTTGGGACAATCTCATTATTGTATACTCTTCGCTATTTTTATTTTTAGGCTCCGTAGATTGATATGGCCTAGCTCATACATGTTACGGTACTGAGATAGTACCTCATTTATCTACCGGGCTTCTAAAACACTATTCATTACAATCTTGCCAAATTCTTCATCAGATGTATTCTTTCTTATGTCCATGAGCTTGGATGCATCTTCACCAACTATGTATCTAAATTCAGGTTTATCAGATGTAACTGCTTCTAGAATTGTGTCTGCTACTTCTTTAGGAGAAGAACCTTTTTCAAACCGCGGTTTAAATGCAGAGATTCTCTTCTGGGTTATCTCTGCATATGGTAAATCAGCGCTACTTGTATTACCATCACCATTTTCCGATGTAATAACCTGTTTACCTATCTTTAGGTTCTTTATAAAATTGGTTTTTATTACTCCAGGCTCTATTAGAATGACATGTATTCCAAAGTCTTGTACTTCATATTTCAAAGATTCACTTAGACCTTCTAAGGCAAATTTAGAACTAACATAGGCTGAGACAAGAGGGAGGCCAATTCTACCAGCAAGTGAACTTATGTTTATTATTCTTCCACTTCGCTGTTTTCTCATTTGTGGTAATACCTTCTGTATGAGTTTTATAATCCCAAAAAAATTAGTTTCAAATTCCTCTTTAATTTCATCCATAGAAATCTGCTCTAATGCTCCTACCAACGAATACCCTGCATTATTAACTAGAATATCAATTCTGTTCTGTTCATGCATTACCATATCAATAGCTTTTTGAATTAACTTCTCATCAGTTACATCTAAGGTTAAGACTTTCAACGGTAGACATTCCTTTTTTGTAATATCAAGTATTTCTTGTGATTTACTAAGATTACGCATTGTAGCGTATGTGTAAATTCCGTTCCTAGCCAGCAAAAGAGAAGTCTCAAATCCTATACCAGATGAGCTTCCAGTTATTAATGCAATCTTTCGCCGTTTAGTTCTACTATCGCTATTATCATTTTCCATTTTTTCTAAGACTCAGTTACTGCCAATAATATACATATTTTGTGTTATGATGACTTACAAATCCACTCACAACTGGCCTAGCAGCAAGATTTGGCGTAGGCCAGATTAAAGAATAACTGAGCACTTTTGAATAATTAGGGTCATTTAGTTCGTCAGATACTGTCATTTTGTAAAATTAAATTCCAAGTTTAATGACATCGCATTACCTGATTTCAAAGTTTCTTCATTTAGTACTTTGCAGCACTGCCTCCACTTCGATGATTATCCTCAATATCATGATAAGTAGTATAGTTTTCTCAACCACCCTGAGTGAGCGCGGGCAGCTTGAATATTTTTACATAACTAAATAAGAAACGAGACTGGAGGTAGCACTTGAATACTGCCGTTATCAGTTTTTATCACCGTTCCCAATCATTGATATAGTACGGCGTGTATATATAAGATATCGGAAGAAGATGACTCTTGGCTGCAAAAATAGGAAATAAGTCGCGTCTATTCGGACTACTTGTCAACCTTGAACGTCATGCTTCGACCCCTATAGGAATGAGATAGTGGATTTGAAATCATTAACAACAAAACTGGAAAGAAATGGTCAAATGTTAGTATCCGAATCGCAGATTAGAAATCAGGTTATTCAGGAGAAGCCAGTCAGAGAAGACATAGAAAATGAAATCGAATGTCCAAGATGCTACGATACGATGACGTTATGCTCAGATTTTGACAATCTATACTATCTATGTGAGAGTTGCGAATTCTGTCTGTATACAATCAAGAGGTAAATCTATTGACGCAGTATTACTGGCCGTAAGTATGTTGTTTACAATGTATCTTTTCATCTCAAAACAGTAGTCCAGAGTAAGAAAGTGTAGATTAAGACATTAAAAAATACATTAGCTCCATCTAAAACTAGAATATGGAATCGGGCAAGG
>JAKEIJ010000184.1 GCA_022545805.1 Nitrosotalea sp.
GAGAATACATTTGCGCAGTGATAACAGAGTCATATCTTACAAATCCTCCAATTGTCCATCCTTCGGTATAGATATTCCATTTCAGATCAGAAGGATTGGAACCATATACAGTTGTAAATGCCTTGGTTAGGTCACCATAGTCTTTTTTTACTGTAAATCCCATCTGCTGGAGCTGAGATGCAAGAATCTCTCCAATTGATTTTCTAATAGGGTCGTCGTTTCGAATGAAAATTGTAACAATAATTGGTTTTGATTTATAGTACCAGATAGAACCTGTCTTTTGTGCACCTGCTTTCTCAAGTGCATCATATATCATCTGGTTTGCAAGTGTAGGATTGTGTTTGAAATTAAATGACTGGAGTTCTCCGAGTATTGATAGATAATCAGGATCATATGGCTTGTATGCAGATATCATTGAGGTGCCATACCCATTGAGGATCTCGTCTACAATGAGATCCCGGTCTATCAGATAGTTTAATGCAAACCTTACCTGTTGGATAGAAAATGGATTAAATTCTTCAGATGGTGCAGGGTTTATCAAAAGACTGTAGCTTGTCCCAGCAGACTGGAAGATATTCAAGTTTTGTCTAGAGTTATCATCAAGCCTGTCAATTGGTATTGCAGAATAGTAAATGTCAAGGTGACCATTTTTTACTTCTTCTACCGCAGTGTTGTCATCAGAATATTGAAGAAATTGGACTTGATCAAAGTTTGTCCCCTTGACTCCAAATGCAACTGTAGGTCCCAAAATAAAAATTGCTAGCAGTAGGACTAGTATGAATTTCATGATATGTTTTTCAATGAACTATATTTAACCATGGTCTAATGATATCACAATTAAAAAATTTAAGATTTATTTATCGCATAGTATTTTATAAAAGAAATTTTATGTACTCATGGTGAACCTTACAACTCTGGTAAAAGGAATACCAGGAATAATTCCAGGTGGCATGTCCATCAAGGATTTCAGCATGGCAACCCAGACAAGTGAAGACATGTCAAGGCAAATACTTGACAACCTGATGCAAAATGGAATTGGGAGGTTTGAGGACAGTCAGGTTCAGTTTGAAGATTCTGACAAACTAAAGACAAGTATTCTTGCAATAAGCATGGGCGCACCAATTGAAGAAATATCCCGAATGCTAGAGTGGCAGGACTTTGAGTCACTTGCAGCAGAGATTCTTGAAAAGCGGGATTTTGATACAATGAAAAATGTCATTATGAAGAGTCCCAGGATACAGATAGACGTAGTAGGTATCAAGTCAGATATTGCAATACTGATTGACTGCAAACACTGGAACAACATGAACCAGTCTGCACTTCAAGAGGCAGTTAAAAAACAAGTGATTCGAACAAAACAATTTGTCTCAAAGCACAAAGTCAAAGGTGCAATTCCTGCAATTGTCACACTATACCAGCACAGTGTCCAGTTTATCGACAAGGTGCCAATAATTCCAATTCATCAGCTCGATTCATTCTGCGATGAATTTTACGGAAACCTCGAAGAGATGCAGAGCTAAAGAAGCGTATAAATGAAAAATCCAGTCGTTATCAGTAAAAATGCCTGGGTGATTCTCATTGCATTATCAAGAGATTTTGAATAGAGTTCAAGCTGATTTCCTCCCATCACTTTTACATTTGTCTCACTTTCCAATAGCTCATACGATGTGGGTGATGCTGATTGTTCTGCTTTTTTGGCAAGATCTGAGAACCATGCTATCACATCTGGTGCTTTTGATAGACTTCCAAACTCAAAATATCCATGCTTGTTTTTTGCCGTTCGTGCCTTGTAATGTGTGTCAGATGTACAAATTTCAAGAAAGTTAAATCCACTCTTTGAAAAGTGGTTTGCAATCTCTTCACGCAATCCATTTAGCATGTTATTTGCATCAGCCCATGCAAGAAAGAATTTCTCATCACCAATCTTGAAACACATGATTGCAACTTTTCCTGGTCCCAGATCATCTGCCTGAAAATTGAGATTCTCAGAATTTGCATATCCAACTTCAAGTGGCAAAGTCTCTTTTGTTATCAAAGTATCAAGTGTGGACTTGGCAGCATTTAGAAGATCATCTGCATCAAGTTTTTCAATCTCTTTTCCCATCGCATTGTGACTATCAACAATTAGAACCCGCTCATATCCACGATTCTTTCCGTACTGTTCTAGGTCTGATTTGATATAATATGGAATATCTTCCATTCCATGTGGAGATAGCGAGAGAATCAATACCGCAGTCTTGTCGAACAGCATGCCAGTTGTTCGTGCCTTGTTGACCTGGATTGTAACAGGCTTTGTACTAGTAGAGCCTTGCTGCATCTTTTGATTTTGTTTCAGACTGGTAATATACAGATCAACTTGAGATTTGGATGGAAGGTTTAGCGAGTGGTCAGATATGCTGTGCATAACCATTGCTGATGAATCAAGATTTTTGTATATCAAATAAGGAATGTTGCTTCCGCCTATTGGATGAAACGGTCCAGGATGTAAATCAGGAATCACCAGCCTACAGTTTTTGTTTGTTGTCTTGAATAAAATTTGAAATGTAGATACCTTTGAGGGTTCAGAACGCTTTTCCATAAGAGATTCCATTGGAACTGGGTCATCGTTTGTCCATGCTGCAAGATAGGCTTGCAAGAATGCATGTGTGCTTGATAATTTTCCGCTTCCTGCAATTCTATCACTTAACAGTGTCCAGAGGCTTCCAAGAACACAAAACACTATACCATATTCAATTGCTCTTGGGTCAGACAGCATTGGAACCCACATGTTTGTTGGTACAAATGCAAGAAACATTGCAAGAGGTTGCAGTAGACATACAATCCATGCAGTCTTTAGCTTGGCACCAAGTACTGACGTAAATATCGCAATACGAAAACTTGCAAACAATA
>JAKEIJ010000185.1 GCA_022545805.1 Nitrosotalea sp.
AGCTCAAAGGCATAATCTTAAACTCGGATTGTAAAGGCAAAACATTTTGAGAAAACTAACAGGTTAGTTTGAAATAATGCTACAAGGTGCAATCAAGTAAATGAGCGCGGATGTAACAGAAGATGAAAAAATGGCATTGACTCCAGAATTTGGATTTGACCTGTGTGGAATTGATTATTTTGAATCACTTGGAAGAAGATTATACTTTATCGCACATTATGATAGATACCAAGATGCGTTAGACGCAAAAAAAGAACGAGATAGACCAGATGAATATCTAATTTTGTACAAAGGCGCACCGTGATATACCTTACTTTTTAGAATCTTGTTTTTCATCCGACATTGTTTTAAAAATTCTCACTGCTTCAAGGTGTGAACAATTTGCCTTCAAACCCTTACCATGATGAAATTTATAAAAATTCTTGAATCCTTCACAATCGCAGCTGTCAGATGTAACCATGTATGATTTCAATGGATCACTTGAAGATTTAACCTGGAACAAGTCATCATCAATCATGACCACACCACTTTTTGCCAACGCCTTGGCTTTTTTTATGGTATTAGCACTCATGTATCCTACAATGTATCTCAATTAAATAATCCTTAAGTTTTTTTAAAATAGTTGACTAGTATGCCAGAAGAGCCAGAAGACTCCGAATCAAAGATAATCAGCCAAATGTTTGATGAAATTATGAAGATGCTTCGTGAAAAACAGATCAAGCTAGAATCCATTGTTCAGAGAACCATAGAACAAGGAACCATGCAAAAAGAGTCGTTTGACCGCATATATCGAATGCTTACAGACCACGGTAGAAAGAAACAATGGATATCAGGCTAAAATTTCAGAATCACCTCATAGATATCAAAATAGAAAAAATTGGAGAGGCGTCTTTGGTAGGACCTCTCCAAGAAAGTGCTTGCCTGGCCAAAATGCTGACTAAGAGACACATATTATGTGAATTACATGTTTGACCTAACTTTCATCTCTAGTATGACATTAGCAGATATAGTATTCTCTCAATAGAAAAGCTGAGTTTTCATAACATTAGCTGATTGATTACAGTTTTACGTTCAGGTTTTTAATTTTTTGAATTATCATATCATGTTCTGATTCAGGTTCTGTAGATAATATCAACAAGCCATCATCAAGAAACAGAGTGATGAGTTTTACCCTTTCTTTTGATGTTATCATCCAATTGGTCTTGCCTAGTTTTTCATTGAACATCTCATCCCAGGATGCCTTGACAGATGCCTGGTAGTGAACCATGTTGCTTAGTTCTTCATCAAGCAATGGTGCAGCAGATTGATTTCGGGCAAATGTTACCAATTTCCTATCTTTAATTCTGCCTACAAAACGTATAGAATTATCAAGTTTTAAGATCTGCGTATATGGATCTGATTGTTTTATGCGCTGTGCCAATTGTTGAATAATTAAATCCAAAGGAAATTTAACTCTATGCCGCGATCTAGACAAAACATGATAAATGAAACCGACATGATATTGCTAGAGAACATAATATCAAAACATCAGATTGGAGAAGTGACTGCATCTTTGATAAAACAATCATGGAACAGAATAGATGCAATAGACGAATCCAAGACATTCAGGTATGAATCAATTGAAGAATTTGAGAAAAGACTACCACATCTAAATAGACTAAAAGAAAAAGCGACAGAATCCTTTAGGCCATTTGCCGACAGATACCGTACATCGCTTTGTGCAGCCATGGGTGTACCCATGATGGATTCAATATCTAAAGCAAGCAAGGCCGGGATTTATGAAGCATTTTACGAGTTGTTCGGACTTGTAAATGCTAAAGCCAAAAGATTTGGCCTTGCCGCGATTTACTCTGCAATGCAGGGTCAAAAAAACGACATTCCAGACACGTATAATATCATATTTGACAGAGACTCTCCTTGGACATTTAGAAACGAGGCAGAACACATGGAGGAATATGCAAGATATCATTTCAATAGCTACATGATAAATCTAGTCAATGCAACAAATCCATTTGGTCCAGTAGTGGAACTATACGAATATGGTGCAGCAGATTTCATATTCATGCAAACAGAAAAGGACGGAATAATTAAGGAAATACTAGCAACCTTTCATACTGTCAGTACAGACATTGGAAATGTGATTGCAGTGCACATGACAGGGGATGACAAGATGTTCCACTATAGGAAATGGGGTGAGCCTTATTTTACACTCCATTCAATCAAAGCAAAAACAAAATTAAGAATCATTGGAATTGCAGATCAGAGATTTGCAGTAGATTAGATTTTAGCTCAGTCTATCAGCATCTTTTTTCCATATTCTGACTCCATCAACGAAGACCTGTTCTGGTTCTTCAAATACAGTATGCCACCTTCCATCGTGTGGAAAAAGTTTGTCCATCTCTTTTATCTTGTCATTTGTTGGATATGTATTAGTCAGTGCACCCCATTTCATGTTTGGAAACTTGGGCATCATTTCGTTAATGTCTTTCATCGTAACATATGTTACAAGATCAAGCAATAAAATACTATTCATTTAGAGTGACTGGTTTTGACCAGTCCCTAGTCAATTAATCCTCACGTGTTGTACAGATACCAATGACAACAATAGTTGGAATCAAGACAAAAGACGGAGTAGTTCTTGGATCAGATAAGAGAGCAAGTAAAGGCTTTTTCATCGGATCAAAGATAGTGCAAAAAATTGCAAAGATAGATGACACACTAGCTGTTGCAATTGCAGGACAACTCTCAGATGCAGAATACATCATCAAGGTGGCAAAAGCAGAGAGAAGACTCATGGAATTAAGGAGAGGATTTCCCTTGTCCATAAGAGAATCCACAAGATTGATTGCAAATATTGCATATTCTGGCCTTAGAAACTACCAGCCATACTATGTAGAATTGCTGGTTGCAGGGGTAGACAAGGAAGGCGCACATGTCTTTGCAGCAGACATGAGCGGAGCAATTACAGAAGAAGACTTTGCATCATCAGGATCAGGCTCACCTATTGCGTACGGTGTACTTGAGAGCTTGTACAACAAGGATGTAACCAACAGCCAGGCAAGTGAGATTGCATCGCGTGCAGTATCTGCAGCAATGGAAAGAGATCCTGGTTCTGGAAATGGCATAAACATTTTGGCCATACAAAACTTGCAAAAGGAGGTAGTAGCATAAATGTCAGAATCTCAAAATGGTAACAGATTTCCATTTTATGGCCCACAAGGAAGGCTGATTCTTGTAGACAGTGCGTTGGAAGCTGTAAGCAGAGGTTCAACAACAATTGGAATCAAGACTCCAAACTTCGCAATGATTGCGAGCCAAATAAAACCAACACATCCATTGATGGAGCCATCTGAGAAAATATTTCCAATCGACTTTCACATTGGTGCAACAGGTGCTGGGTACATCGGAGATATCCTACAGCTAATTGACACACTACGCCTCGAGTCACAGAAACATCGACTGACATATGAAACACCGATAGACATCGATTCATTGGCAAAACATCTGAGCAGTTTTCTCCACAACTATACCACATATGCGGTAAGACCACAGGCAGCATCGATGATAGTTGTAGGAGAAGATCAGACTGGAATCCAGTTGTACCAAGTTGACCCAAGTGGAACTTTCTTCAGAGGTTCTGGGTTTGCAATAGGACAAGCATCAGAGACTGCGCTTGATACAATCACAAAAGGATACAACAAGAATCTGAACCTAGACCAGGCAATAGAACTTGGCAGAAAGGCAATCGAGAAAGCACTCGGAGAAAAGCCAATAGTCGAGACAGGAATAATCGAGCCAGGAAAAGCGTTTCGCAAAATACGCACAGAAAACTAGAATAATTCTCCTTTTTTTTATTTTTTACAATCAATCAAGAATATTTTTATTCAAACACTTACTGCAAGATGCCAGATAATTATTCTACTGTAGTTTTTTTGGGCGAATCTTCTTCAAAATCCAATACCATGCTTTTGAGAGCCAACTTTACTCCTTTTAGAATTTTTAGGCCATGTTTTTTTGTAGAATCGCTTGAAATCATGCATATAATACACATTCATGACATAAAAATCTGATCCAGTTTGGGTACTGTCAAGCCTGTGGTTGATCTTCTCCTTGTCAAAAATCGGTTGATGGACAGGAACTTCAAATATGATTATTTACACTGGATAATTAGAGGTTCTGTTAATTC
>JAKEIJ010000186.1 GCA_022545805.1 Nitrosotalea sp.
TACAATAACTGCAGCCAGTATTATGTACGTTATAGATGAGTCCATGATGCTTGTTCCCATGCTTCCTGGATTATCCTGTGGAACTATTCTGTAGATTATTCCATCTGATAGTGATGTTACATACAACATTCCGTCTGGCCCTGTTACTACATCACTGATGCAGCCAAATCCTGTAGCAAATACTATCTCACTCATAGAGTCTCCAATGTTTACTTCCTTATCTGCTAGCTGTGGGCTGTTAAATACAAAACCGTCTCTATTTTGATTTAATTGAAATCGATAGACATTGCCGTTGTTACAGTCCCCTACAAAGACACTGTCTTTATATTTTCCAAATCCTTGTGGGGGAGAAAAAGCAATTCCAGTTGGTGCAACAGTTGCTTGCCATGTAAACTGGGGATCATGATACGTGTATCCTGGGTAACCTGGAAGTTGTGATAACTGGGTTTTATTTGCAGGACCCATTATCAAATCCCATCCGCTGTTAAAGCCTGGGGGAACAATGTTGATTTCATCTCCAAAGTCTGGACCATTTTCGGTATCCCATAGTTTTCCTGTAACAGGATCAATTGTCAACCCAAAACTGTTTCTTATTCCAATTGCATAGTATGGACCTGGTGGTACAAGCCTGAAGATAACTGATGTGTCATCAGGTTCTCCGATAGGCTTGTTTTGCAATTTTCCAAAACTTCCTGCATCTCCTACTACCAAATATACTGAACCGTTCTTGTCTGTAACCATGGCACCACCATTGTGGTATGTCTGGGTCTTTGACAGATCTTTTACCAAGGTCTTATGGATTAGATGTTCTCCATCCCAATCATAACTGTAAACACGTTTCCCAAGTGGATGTCCTCCCATTTTTGATGACTCTGTAAAGTAGAGATAGACCTTGGTTCCAACTGTAGTAATTCCAAGCATTCCTTGTTCTCCAATGCTTGTAACATTTTCTTGCAATACTGGGGTGTGTTGCAAAACACCGTTTCTAAACAAGTGTACTTCACCAGAAGATTTTGATAAAATGAGAATATCGTTTCCTTCAAAGGCCATTGTAGTTGGACTACAACAAATACCTGTGACATAATTCTGGATTGCAAAACCTGTATCATTCATGACTGGTTCTGCATATGATGGTATGATGACAACACCGGATAATATGAATACAAAAATCAGCCAAAACTTCAATGTTTTTCTAATAAACTACTATTTAATAAATACACAGAATAGTTTTTAATTCTTTTTTAAAATGATATTTTTATGATTTTATTTTCTGGTCTTTACTGACTGTATGGTCTTTCTTGCAATGTGAGTGTTACATCCATAGTTTTGTTGTCACGAACTATGTGCATGATCATGGTATCACCAGCATATTTGTAATCTTGTAGATAATTCAAAAGATCTTCTAGTTTTGTAACCTTGACACTGTCTATTCCCGTTATGATATCACCGCCGAATTTGTACTTGATACCATCTACTGTCTTGGTCTGGTTTGATGCATGCAAACCTGCTTTGGAAGCTGGGCTGTCTGATACTATGTTTTCAATTAAAAATCCTGAGTGTGTGGAAAGACCCAAACTGTCGGCTAGGTCTGGGTCAACTGTTATCCCTGATACTCCAAGCCACGGGTGTTTGTAATGTCCTGTCTGTATCAGGACTGGAACTATCTTTTTCATTGTATTTGACGGTATGGCAAAACCTACTCCTGAAAATTCTCCGGTCTCGGTTTGAATTGCAGTGTTGATTCCAATAACTTCACCATAATTGTTCAAAAGCGGCCCGCCTGAGTTTCCTGGATTTATTGCAGCATCAGTCTGGATTACATTTGGAATGGAAAATGACTGGAGATTTGGAGGATTTAGAATTCTGCCCAACTGGCTGACTATTCCAGATGTCATTGATCCACTCAAACCAAATGGACTGCCGATTGCTGTCACTTGGTCTCCTATACGAAGTTTTGACGAATCCCCTAGTGGGAGTGGATGTAATGCTTGTGGGTCTGCATCAACTTTAATCACTGCCAGGTCTGCAAATCTGTCAGTCCCGCTCACCTTGGCTGAATAAGACTGACCATCATGAAATACAACTCTAATTTTTTGATAATCTTCTACAACATGATTACTTGTAATAATATGTCCTGAAAGATCATAGACTATGCCTGATCCAATTGCTCTGTCTGAAGCATTGTCTCCTGTCTTGCGTACTACGATCTGAACAACACCATCTTGCGATTTAGAAAAAAGATCTGCTAAGCTAAGTTGAGATCCTGGACTTGATTGGACAATATTTCCCAAAGTTGAAGTCTGATGTATGACATCTGTCTTTTGTTGTTCAAATACAAACGCAAATATTAAAACTAGTACAACGATTCCATACACTCCGCCTAAAACTGCCGTTGTCTTGTCCAAGAACTAGACTAACTTTAGTTACTGTATAATCCTTACTCACAAACTAATGGGGTTCTGAACCGTTTCTGATATGGAATATGTTCTTCCCCTCCAAGTCACTGAGTTACTTTTCTTTGCATGTACAATTCCACTTGCAAACCCTGATACAATCACTGCACTTCCAAGTGGAGTAAACAATGCATGTCGAAATCCGAGACCTAGTCCTTTCTTTGCATCCAATGTGCTCCCAAGATAAACTAGTCCTGATGCAAGCAACGAGGCTCCAAACAAGACTTCAAAGGACATGGATGCAGTGGCATAAAGTACAGAGTAGACAAGAACTGGAAATGGAACAAACAGTAAGAAGAGTACTGCAAAAAATATACCAATTGCCATCTTACTTGACTGGATGTAAAGCGGAATCATCAGTCTCTTGAGGGCATGCCATAATGTAGTCAAATCTCGTGCCCATACTGCTTCAACCAAGTGTTCACCACGTACCATCTTTAGCTTGAATCCTTGTTCTTTTACTTTTTTACCAAGTGCACCGTCTTCGACTATCTCGCTTTTTACACTTTCATGTGTGCCTACTGCTTGGTACGTTTCTCTTTTTATGATGAAAAAACTTCCAAAAAAGTATCCTGTTTTTTTGGAAGGGTCATTTACTCTAAGTGCCGAAAATCTTGTATGCAAAAATGTCGATAACACTGGCAGTGTAATCTTTGTCCACCAGTCAAGGCAAAGCATTTTTGGAACTACTGTGAGTGCATCCAATCCTTCACTCAAAAGGTGGTCTACTGAAAGAGAGATTGTCTTTTTTGTGTGAATTGTATCTGCATCAGTAAATAACAACAATTCTCCTGTTGATATCTTGAAACCTTCTATGCATGCCCAGTTTTTTCCAATCCATTTCTCTGGCTTGGGATTTGCATGAACATGTATAACTTTGGGATTTTTCTTGGCAATTTTTTTAATTATCTCTCCAGTGTTATCATCTGACATGTCGTCGATTGCTATTATCTCATAATTTTCATAGTCTTGTTCTAAAAGAGAATTTATGCATTTTTCAATAAACATCTCTTCATTTCTTGCAGGCAAGATA
>JAKEIJ010000187.1 GCA_022545805.1 Nitrosotalea sp.
AATTCTTTGATACAAAAATCTCTCTGGCATATGATACTCCTGCAACGATGCCATTTTCACGGGATATGATAGTTGCAGTAATTTTTTTCCTTGTAAGTAATCTGCTTGTAATGTCTCCACTTTTGATATCTTCGGCAAGAAATGTTTCTAACTGTTTTTTTAAACTTGGTTGCAACCTACGTTACCTTGAGTGCATACTTGCCTTTCTCTTTTATTCCTAGAGATTTGGCAACTAGAGAATTTGTTGGGTCTACAACAAGAACTGAACTACTCCAGTCTGGACTGAGATCAGATGATTTGCATATTGGACAAACTTTTCCTACTGTAACGAATTTGCATTTGCGACAAGCCAATTCTCTTACCATGTCTTATCACTTGGACTCCGCTGTTTTTTTGACCTTTTCTGGAGCTGCTGTCTTGGTTGCAGCAGTTGCAGTGGCTGGATTTTTAGATTTTTTAATTTCTTCGTCAATCCATTCGTCTGCGCCCAAGAATGGTTGTCTGCATGTGATTCCAACTTTCATAGCTGCTGTCTTGCCAATTGATACTGCAGTGATTCTTGCTCTGAGTGTTGTTCCAATCTTCATTGTTCTTCCACTCTGGTTTGCAAGGATCATGCCAGACTTGACATCGCTTTTGAGATAGTCGTCCATGATTTGTGACAAGTGTAACAATGCATCGGTTGCACCGATTCTGACAAATGCTCCAAAGTCTGTAATCTCGACAATTTCTCCACGGACAATTTCCTGGAGTTTTGGTGAGAATGTTAATGCTGTAAATTCTACTCTGTGGTATGTTCCGCCATCTCCTGCAATTACCTTACCCATCTTTTCGACCTTGGTCTCAAGTATCATGATGACATATCCAAGCTCAGGGTTTATCATACTCTCATATTTTTCACGAAGGATTGTAATTGCAGCCTTTTTGAGAGACTCTCCGAATAGTTTAGGAGGTATTCTAACTACATCAGTAAGTGTCGATATAGAAAACATCCATAAATCGACATAAAATTTGAATTTATGAATCTTTGGATAATTAGAATATTATTTTTGCCTATGTTTAAATATCGTATTCGGGATTTTTTAATTTATGGTTTCAGTTGATCAAGTACTTTCTACGTTATCTACAGTAATCGATCCAGATCTAAAAAAAGACATTGTCTCAATGGGAATGATAAAAGACATTGAGATCAATGGCGGAGATTTGAAGTTTACACTAGAGCTTACCACTCCAGCTTGTCCATTTAATGACGAGATAGAGCAAGATGTAAGAAATGCAATTGCAAAGATAAAAGAGGTATCAAAATTTGATCTAAAAGTCACTGCCAAAGTCATGGAGGGAAGATCCCTTAGTATGGACGAGATGTTGCCAACGGTAAAGAACATCATTGGTGTTGCAAGTGGAAAGGGTGGAGTAGGAAAGACCACTGTCTCTGTAAACTTGGCTCTTGCATTGGCACAGACTGGTGCAAAGGTTGGATTACTTGATGCAGATATCTACGGACCAAGTGTTCCGTTGATGCTTGGAATGGGAAAATCTTCGATGGAAGTTGACAATAATAAATTACAGCCGGCTGAATCTCATGGACTAAAGGTTGTGTCATTTGGATTCTTTGCAGAGCAAGCACACCAAGCAGCAATCTATAGAGGACCGATAATTTCTGGAATACTAAAACAGTTTCTTGTTGATACCAACTGGTCTGATCTTGATTATCTAATTGTAGACCTTCCACCTGGAACAGGTGACATTCCGTTGACACTTGCACAGACCATTCCAATTACTGGTATAGTTGTAGTTACAACTCCACAAGAAGTTGCAAGCAATATTGCAGTCAAGGCATTTGGAATGTTTCAGAAACTAAACATACCTATAATGGGAGTGATTGAAAACATGAGTTATTTCATTTGTCCTAATTGTACTACAAAGCACTATGTCTTTGGAAAAGAAGGTGCAAAACGAATGAGCGAGAAACACGAACTTGCATTCTTGGGAGAGATTCCGCTTAATCCTGGTATCATGGAAGGTTCTGATACAGGAAGACCAGTACTTGTAACTGACCCCAACTCACCGTTATCTCATGCATTTATGGTTGTGGCAAAAAACGTTGCAGCAAGATGTAGTGTACTTGCATCTCAGCTAAGTGAAGAAATGAAAGCTGAGGTCGCAACTCAAAAATAGTTCAAAACAAAGGTAAATTGTGCATCTTCCTGAAAATCTTAGGTCTTCACTAAAAAAACCTCTCGGAGTCTTGATACCTGACTATGAAGTGACTCGCTCCAGTGTATCAAACAAGATTCCTAAAGATGCATTTGTAATTACGGTTGGTGATGCCACAACTGAAAAAATGATATCATTTGGCCTCAGTCCTTCAATTCAGATTGTTGATTCTCTTGAAAAAAGAAACAAGCGAGACTTGCCAGGTGGATATGTGA
The DNA here is from genome assembly GCA_022545805.1 of Nitrosotalea sp. Classification (GTDB taxonomy): domain Archaea; phylum Thermoproteota; class Nitrososphaeria; order Nitrososphaerales; family Nitrosopumilaceae; genus Nitrosotalea. Next base: position 2,433 of record JAKEIJ010000187.1, read on the forward strand.
AAACCATATTGGAATGTGTAAACCCTGCTGCAGAGATAACAGAGCAGAGTGTTTCTGTTATCAAACAGGCGTTCAGCATGGTTGCACCAGTAAGAATCATCGTATCTGGAGAAGAAGACTTGCTTGTTCTTCCAGTTGCCGCTTATGCTCCGGATAATTCCGTGGTACTATATGGTCAGCCAAATGAGGGATTGGTATTGGTACAGGTGACAGAGGAGATAAGAAATAAGGCTAAATCCATAATGAGTTTAATGGTTTGAGTGGGGAATGAGGAGACGGTGGCTGTATGAATTGTGATTAAACTAAATATTTTCCGACCCTACTTACAACTTTAGTGGTTAAAACAAAAAAATCCACCATTGTCAATACGAATTTTGACAAAATGAATTAAACTAGAATTTCTAGTCTTTGACTCTGTGAAGCTTGACTCGGATCTACGCTTTAAGATATTGGAAAAAGTTGGTGTCTACTCTGCAAGATTTAGTATCTCCGAACCAAAAATACTTTTTACAACAAAAGAAGTTCTTGACATGCCTAAGGCAGTGACTGAAGGTAGAAGGACATCTGCATACAAGTACCTTGGAGTATCATACATTCAAGACAATGTAGTTTTCATAAATGTCAGAAAGATGCCTGACGAGAAGACACTTGAAAATACCATCGTACACGAGCTGATTCACATGCGTTTTCCATATTTGAGTCATGGTAGGAAATTTAACAAATTGGTAAGGCGTGGTCTTGCAGGGTGGACATTCAAACCTTATGCAAAAAGACACTGAGTTGTTCTGTTACTTTTCTTCAACGATTGTTGTCATGTCAAGCTTGTCTATCTGAGCTTCTATTGTCTGCTTCATTGATTCACTGTGTTGTGCACAAAACTTGAAAAAACCATCGACTGTCTCAAAACAGCCACATATCCACTTTGTCTGGATGTCGCCCTCTACTGTTAATCGGTTATAGTCACTTTTCTTTGCCATGACACTATACCATCTACATCACGCTAAAAAAGTTTTGAAAAAATCACGGCATCGCCTAATGTGATAATTTTATAAAGTGTTTACTTGCTGAGTTTTTAAAGTGCAAGCCAAAAAAAATTCTATGTTAAGAGTACGAATACTGAATGGTGTAAAACCTACTGAAAAGCAATGGGTGGTTTTAGAAGATCCACACTTAATTGAGATTATATTAAAATCAGTAGGAGATGAAGACAAAAAACGTATACTAAATGCAGTAATTGATGAACCTCATACTGTTTCTGAAATACTTGATAACAGTATGATTCCTAGAACCTCTGGATATAGGAAACTAAATGCGCTAATAACTGATGGAATGCTGATTCCGCAAGGATATGATACTACGCATGATGGAAAGCGAGTTACAAAATACAAGGCAATCTTTGATAACATTAGCATACTGATAGAAAAGAACAAGGTTATTGTAAAGATACAAACTACGCAATTAGTGTAGGTTTTCTATTCAAGTGTTTCTCTCATTTCTTCGAATTGTTCTTTTGTAATTTCGCCTTTGGCGTATCGTCTCTTCAATATGGTTAGCGGATCATTGTCGGTCGATTTTGGCTGGATGACCTCGGTTGTATGGATTTGTGAACGTCTGATTCCTTCATTGACTATCGCAACAATCTTTGCGGCTTTTTCTTTTGGTATCGCATCGATGAATCCTTGTTGATCGTTGTTAAAATATCCTGATGATATAATTACCTTTGAAGTAAAAACTCCATTCTCAAGTTTTACGTTGTTTATCTGCGTATATGGTATGGCATCAACATCTGAGCGTAATCCTAGTGAATTAGGATCTCTGATCAATAGGCGCTTGTCTGTTGCAAATAGTGTCTTTGGGGTTATCAATTTTCCACCTGGCTTTATCTTGCTTTGTCTTGCTACTGCCTTGATTGTTTCTGCTGCATCCAACATGTTTTTTATTCTATCAATCTCCGATAGTTCATCTTCATCAAATTGGGACCGGTCAAAGAAATATTCTGATTTCTTTTTCTTGCCAAACACCATATGATTAAACAGTAAAACTGCCTCATTAACTTGATCCATGATTTCTTCTAAAATGGGTATATGATGATCTGAAAATATCATACTTATCATTGGAGGTAACTAATGCCATAGGGCGTAAAATACAAGAAATTTTCCCTTTTGTATTATTTAAAAATAATATGATTGGGTTAAAAAATCTAGTCGCCGTATTTACGGGCAGCCTTCCATCTTTTGGATGAAATAGCCTTTCTTTTGGATCTCGTTGGCAATGGGTTCTGGTGCACCTTGTGAAGGGCAGAACTGACATTCCTCGGTTGAAACCTTTGACTCACCCTCTCCGATAGTCTTGAGCCATTCTTTTGCATACTGGATTGCCCTTTGGTGATCCTTCTG
>JAKEIJ010000188.1 GCA_022545805.1 Nitrosotalea sp.
AGTTATATTTGTTCAAAATTTTACTGACATCGATGACAAGATAATTAATAGAGCAAAAAAAGAGGGCATAACAGCTGAACAAATATCATCAAGATACATTGAGAGTTACTTTGAAGATTTTACTAAACTTAATGTTTTACTGGCAAACAAATATCCCAAAGCTACCGAACATGTTGAAGAAATGATCAACCTCGTAGAGGGGCTTGTAAAGAAGAACTATGCATACATCACATCAAACGGAGTTTATTTCAGAGTTAAGAGGTTCGAATCTTATGGAAAATTATCAAAAAAATCTGTCGAAGAACTACAATCTGGTGCAAGAATTGAAATTGATCCTCTAAAAGAGGATCCATTAGATTTTGCCCTCTGGAAATTTTCAACAGATGGTCCAGTATGGGATAGTCCTTGGGGAAAAGGAAGGCCGGGTTGGCATATAGAATGTTCCGCTATGGCATTAAAGTACTTGGGAAGCAGAATAGACATACACGGTGGAGGGCAAGACCTAATCTTCCCGCATCACGAAAATGAGGTGGCTCAATCAGAAGCATTTACTCAAGAACTCTTTTCTAAGATATGGATGCACATTGGAATAGTGACATTAAAGACAGAAAAAATGTCAAAATCTTTAGGGAACATAATCACAGTAAAAAAAGCTTTGGAAAAATGGGGTGCGAATACCCTAAGGTTATATCTACTTACAACTCATTATTCTAAACCAATAGATTACACCGACGAAACGCTTTCTGAGGCCTTACAGAAATGGCGACAAATCGAACATTGTGTTTACGAACTTAAAACAACAAGAAAACAGAAGATAAGTAGTGGAGAATTTGGAATCACCGGTCAGAGCATGGTTGATTTTAAGGATTCACTGGACGATAACATGAATACTTCGCTTGCCATTAGCTCATTCCTTAACCTAGTATCTGAAGTAAACAAATTGAGCTCCCTTGACATGTTGACACATCAAATGTGTTCAATCATATTACCATTCGTAGATGACATGATGAAAATATTGGGTCTGAAAGTATTAGAAGTTGCGGATGAAGAAAAATTAAAGATTGAGCAACTTATCGATAAAAGAGACAAGTACCGAAACGAAAAACAATTTTTAGAATCAGACGAGATCAGACGACAACTTTATGATCACTACTCAGTAGAACTAACTGACCATAGTAACTACACTACCTGGAAAAAAATAGAAAAGATACCTGTTGAGAGCAGCTGCTAACGCCCTTCTAAAATTATGATTTTGAATTAGCAGATTAATTAGGTAATGGCATTGTTTCCAAACTTATAAATGAATTTTTGAACCATGTATTTGACTAGACCTTTACTTCAAGCCAAAAATGATCGTAACTAACACTGTTTCCATTTGCAATCAGATGGTCTTGATTTTATCTAAATCTTTTGCAAGAATTTGACTTGGCCTCAATTGGAATCTTTAGTTACTCCATGTGGGTCAACTTCCAGAAGCGAAAAATGTAATCTCCAATTGTTACGCACAGGCAGCATATTAGGACTTTATAAAATGTTTTAATTTCAATTACATGTTCCTGATGGAACCTATAAATGGAATATGAGTCATAAGTATTTTAGTACTATCGGTTAAGGACCAGATGACTCGCGAGTGAAATTGATGATAAAAGGTATCACTTAAAATGAAATTAGAAATTCCCCTTGTTGTATTTGTCATCATAGTAGCCAACATGGATACTGCGTATTCAAGCTCCCAATCGGATTTTTTGGTTCGAAGAACGGACACTATTCTTGATAATCATGGATACTTGCACCTCTTTGGGGAGCTAAAAAATATTTCAAAAGAACCAAAAAACAATATTGTCATTTTTGTAACTTTTCTGGATGCCCGCGGAATGCCGATCGGTAATGCAAGCGCGAGTACGGCTACAAGAAATCTTAATAGCGGATATACCTCGCCATTTGAAGTCCTATTTCTAAATAAAAATGTCAGTAACATACATGATTTCTCACTTCAAATTAAGAGCGATAGAGGAGTAGAAAAGAATTATTTATTGAAGTTCACGTCTGTTAGACCTCGCTTGGACATTTTTGGCTTTTATTACATATATGGAAAAGTGCTGAACAACGGAAATGAAACTGCATCAAATTCCGTTATAATCGCTGCATTCTATGACAAAAATGGAACAACAATCGACATAACCAAGGCCATGACAGAACCAGTAAATATCTCTAGCGGATCTTCAGCTAGTTTTAGCATACTCATGGACAAAAAAGAGGTGTCCTACAAGATTACGAATTTTTCACTTATTGCAGATTCGGACCGATATCTATCTCCCGAACAATCCGTTCATATGCCGAAAGATCACTAGTGATTTCAGAACAGTCTAACCCAGCGCATGACAATTTGCACTAAATCACCATAAATACGCCTATCAGATAAATTGTAGAAACAAAATTTCTTATATAGGTATTCAGATCAACTATACAATGGACATATTTTCGCCTTCTATATTGCTGGCTATATTCCCGTATCTACTAATGGGAAGTTTTCCAATTGCAGGATTGATATGGGTAACTAAATGGGTACTTCAAGACTTCAAACGCATGAATCAACTTAAGCATTAAAGCTTCCAAAATTCAGGTATGGTCTAACAACCTCTGTTAACTTTAAAAGACCATGCGTATTACGACAAAATGAATAAAATACAGAACAGAACGTTGTTAATCCATCTATTATATTGAATTCCGATTAAATGAAGTATTTCCGACAATTAATATATCTAACTTACCATATCCTATTTGATTGATGAACGGTTCATCTTTAAATGTGAGAAAATGTGCCCTATGCGAATGCGATCTACCAGAAGACGCTGAAGTTAGCATCTGCAATGATTGCATAAAATATGCTGATTGTTGCATAGGTCTTGAAAAATTTGAGAACCGTTCATAAGAAAATTGGTCACGTTATTCGACCATCTTGAGGGTATCACTGACGGTGATTATCCCAAT
>JAKEIJ010000189.1 GCA_022545805.1 Nitrosotalea sp.
CAATCTTATCTTTACATCTTTGGAGTAGGTATACTAATCGTAGTATTCCTGTTGTTAATTTAGGAGATAGAAATGATAGACTTTACATCAACACCAATCATGTTAACTCTGATACTTGGAGCAGTAGGAGTATTAATTCCAGTACTTAATGTAGCAAGAAAAGAAAAAGGCTCATCTATCTATGGGGCCATAACCCTTGGTGCATTACTTGCAGCAATTGGATTTGTCATATACCAAATAATTACAAATCATGTAACCCAGTCTGCAATATTTTCATCAAATGTTCTAGTTGACGACAAGTTTGGATCATTCTTTGCAATAGCGATGCTGATTGTTGGAATAATGACAACAGTTGGCTCGTTTAACTATATGCGCAAAAGAGCAAATCCTGCTGTATACTATTCGTTAATTTTACTTTCATCAATCGGAATGATATTGATTGCATACTCGACAGATCTAGTGATGTTGTTTATTGCATGGGAACTCATGAGTATTCCAACATATGTTCTGGCTGGATATCTCAAAAAGGATCCATCTTCAAATGAAGCTGCAATCAAGTACTTTTTGTTTGGAGCCTTATCATCTGGAATCATAATTTATGGTATCTCAATTGCATATGGCCTGACCGGTTCTACAAACATAGAGCAGGTGATTGTTGGGTTCTCAAAACTTGGACCAGACATGATACCACTTGCAATATTGGCAGTAGGTATGTTCATAGCTGGCTTTGGATTCAAGATAGGTCTAGTTCCATTCCACATGTGGCTACCTGATGCATACGAAGGAGCTCCTCCTACAATAGCAGCACTTCTTGCAGCAGGTACCAAGAAAGCCGGTTTTGCTGCAGTACTTCGAGTCATAATAATGGGTGCAATAGCGCTCAACCTTCACTGGGCATTTGCACTAGCGGTTATTGCTATAGTTACCATGACTGTAGGAAACTTGGCTGCAATCAAACAAAGAAACCTCACAAGAATGCTTGCCTATTCAAGTATTGGCCAAGCTGGATACATCTTGATTGGTCTTAGTGTAGCTCCAATCTCTCCAATTGGAATCCAGGCTTCATTATTCCACATTCTCAATCATTCTGTGATGAAGGCAGCCGCTTTCATTGCTGTTGCAGGAATAGTCACAACTCTAGGTGTCACCCATATTGAAAAGATAAAGGGACTTGGCAAAAGAATGCCTATCACCGCACTTGGCCTTACAATTTCTTTACTTGCTCTAGCTGGCGTACCACCGCTTAATGGATTTTGGAGTAAACTGATGCTATTTGGTTCTGCAATTGACGCAGGTCACACCTTGTCATGGGCTCCATATCTTGCAGTAGCGGGAGTTCTTAACAGCGCACTCTCACTTGCTTACTATGGTTGGATAATAAGAAAAATGTACTTTGAAGAAGGAGAATCAAATAAGGGACTAAAGGAACCCAAGTCAGTAATTGCTGTCATGATATTTTCAATAATCTTCATAGTTGGAATAGGTGTCTATCCAGATCCAGTTATAGCATTTGCAAAATCTGCAGTTCCAATTATGAGCGGACTACCAGCTATACACTAAGCATAGTCAAGTCTAGAAGACTTTCTAATCTTGTTCTTGCATGACCATCATTAATTTTTCTTAAAGCAGTCTTTGCTTTCTTGGAATAATTATTTAGCATTGCATCCATGCGGTCAAATACAATACGAGGATCAGAACTTTTCTTAATCAAAGTATTGAATAACTTATCTTCATTATTCCAATCTTGTAGATCGTCTCTAATTTGATATGCAATTCCCATGTTTTTGCCGTATTCTGCAAGTGCCAAAATTTGTTCCTCAGTACCGCCTCCTAATATGGCCCCAATTTTTGCAGCAGCCTCAAATGCTGTAGCGGTTTTGTACTCCATCACCTTGACATAATCATCAAAGGTGACATCTTCGCTTGTCTCAAGTCTTGTCTCGATCATCTCTCCCTCACTCATCATCATTGCAGTGATTGCAAGTTCTCTTCCTATTCTTGCGTTATCAAGGCGGGATGAAATGTTCAAAATCAGACCCAGTACAAAATCTCCTGTTATGATACTTGTGTTATATCCATATTTTATGTGGAAAGGATCCTTTCTTCTTCTTAGAATTTCATTATCTATGATATCATCATGAATCACGGACTCTGTATGTAAGAGCTCTACTGCACATGATGCTGAATATGCATTTTCATCGCATTTTCCAACACTTTCTGCAGACAAGATGAGTATCAGTGGCCTTATTCGCTTTCCACCCTCTAACGAATACTGTAATGGTTCAAAAAATTCTGATGCAGAGTATAGATCTAACTCTTGTTTGATTGCATCATTGACCTTGGCTATGTAACTTTCAAAGTCTTTTATGAGTGGATTTATCTCAAAATTCTTTCTATCCAAGAATTTGCACTAGCAGTCGTAATCGCAGTTAGAATATTAATGCTTTTGAAAGGTGGTGCTCCAGCCGGGATTTTCATCATGAAGAATTTGAACCCGGGTCGTAGGATTGAAAGTCCCACATGCTTGACCGGTCTACACCACTGGAGCCCAAATTGCATCCTATTTTATATCCATAAAATCCTTTTGAAGGCATTCCAAAGATTTTTTTATTACTGAAATTTGATAACTGCCATGAGCTCTCTTATTGCAAGAATTGATAAAATAATTGAAGATCAGAGTTTGCTAAAGCACAAATTCTATGTAATGTGGAGTGAAGGTAAATTATCAATGGACTCACTTAGCGGTTATTCAAAAGAATACTTTCAACTGGTAAAATCAGTTCCTTCGTTTGTAGGAGACGTGATGGAAAAAAGCCCATCTGAGATCAAGAACAAAATTGCCTCAAATAGAGATGAAGAATCTGAACACATTGAACCATGGATGAAGTTTGCATCTGTACTAGGCGTATCACAAGATGAACTAAGAAACTATGAAGGTCTAGAGGCTACAAAACAAGCCATCTCAAATCTTTCATGTCTTATGAATTCATTTGAAGGTGGAGCTGCTGCAATGTATGCCTTGGAACAAGAAATACCGAAAATTAGCTTGTCAAAGATAGATGGATTACGAAAATTCTATGGTCTTTCAGACGATGATGCAATAGAATATTTCAGACTGCATGCAGAAGCTGACATAAGACACGCTGCTCTCTGGAGAAAAATATTGGAAAAAACTCCTACATCAAAAGAAGATGAATTAGTAGAAATAGCTAGCAAATCAATAGCTGCTCAAAATCTCTTACTTGACAGCTGTTACAATGCTTACTGTTAACCTCTATACTATTTTATAGCGCATGTCAATTTGCTCTTTCGTAGGGCCCATAACTCAGCTTGGTAGAGTAACCGGCTCATAACCGGTGAGCCAAGGGATCGAAGCCCTTTGGGCCCACTTAATTTGTTCCTTCCACTCTGTATGTTACATTTGACTTGTAGGCAAATGTTTTGTTCTGTGATTTTTATCAGAAGGGTAAGATGTAGCCTAGAATTTTTCTTTGCTGTGCACTAATTTTAAAATAAGCAGTAAATTATCTTCATTTGGCCGCAATGAAGAATCAGAGTTATAACTGACACGATGATGTAAAGGCATTTGTCTGAGCTGCCTCTTTCTTGAAATGATATACTGCACTTGATGCAACAAATGTTTGAACAATATGTTATAGAGTATATATAAAGCGCGTATTTAAACACCGAAATGCCTCAAACAAAACCTATTGTAAGTATAGAAAATGTTGTGGCCTCAGCTTCAGTTGATCAACGAATTGATCTTAATGTTATTACACAAACATTTCCTGATGTCGAATATCATCCTGATCAATTTCCAGGTTTAGTTTTTAGAATCAAGTCGCCAAAAACTGCAACATTAATTTTCAGTTCAGGGAAGATGGTTTGTACTGGAGCAAAATCTGAAGAACAATCAATCAAAGCAGTTCGTAGTGTTGTTCAGACATTGCGAAAAGGTGGAATCAAGATAAAAAATGATGCAGTAATTACAATCCAGAATATGGTCGCCTCTGCTAACCTTGGTGGAAAGATACACCTGGAACAAGCAGCACGAAGTCTTCCACGAAGCATGTATGAGCCTGAACAATTTCCGGGTTTGATACACAGAATGCTTGACCCTAAAACTGTCATACTGTTATTTGCATCTGGAAAACTTGTCTGTACTGGAGCAAAAAAAGAATCGGATGTTTACAGGTCTGTACATAATCTGCATACTCTATTAGAAGAAAAAAAATTAATGATCTATGAAAGTTAACCTGTAAAATCTATTTGGATAAACTCATTTGCTTTTTGATTCTGTCTAGAGTCTGGTCATCTAGAATATTTTCAGTGTTTAAAATATTGGAAATGGCAAGTATGTCTGTAATTTCATACAACTTTACTTTTTCAGCCTCTAGGTTTTCACGTGCTCCTTCAAGTCTATTGATTATGACAAATGCCGAATCTACCACCACTTTGGCCTCTCTTAGGGCCTTGATCGCATTGAGTAGTGAGTGACCAGTTGTTCCAACATCATCTACCAAGACTACTCTTGAACCGGGTGGTATTTTTCCCTCAATGAGACTGCCAGTACCATAATCTTTTGGTTTTTGTCTGATGTAGATTAGAGGCTTTACAGTTTCCATGGCCAAAGCAGAGGCTATTACAAGTCCTGATGTTGGAACTGATGCAATATAGTCAAAACTGTCAAGCCCTATTGTATCTGATATCAAGTTTTGAATAGATTTTATCATCTTTCTAAATTGATGTGGAAAACTTGGTACTAGTCGAAGATCGATATAGTAAGCACTGTCTTTTCCACTTGAAAGCTTGAAATTTCCAAACTTGATTGCGCCACTTTCTTGCAAAAATATTGCAAATTCTTTGACAAAACCCACAGCAAAATTTACCGAACTAGATTTATTTTAACTGTCCCTTCGGTATGGTATGCCTGAAATTTGGCTTAGCTATGGACCTACAGACGTTGTTCTTGATGTAATGGCAGAAAATCTGGAAAAACAAATAGTTCCTGGAGGCGTAAACTTGACTGATGCAGAGATTGCATCAAAACTGGAATCTATTGATCTGTCCAAGCCTACCGAATTTGTAATAATGGAGCATTCAAAATCTGTTCTGAATATCATTTCTGGCTTGTTAGACATTTGCACAAAAAAGTCCCTCCCAAAACCAAAATTCTTGGTAGACAAGTCAAACTTGAATTCTATTAAAAATGTCTTTGCTGATCCGACCGTATCAATATCAGAATTTAATAATTCTCAATTTTCTAACGCTAATCTGATCTTCATAGGAGAGATGGAGTTTAATGGCTTGTTTGGATATGATACCATGTCCACCAAATTATTGCGAAGATTTGGTAAAGATAACATGCTTGAGGCATATGAGAAAAGGGAAGGAAATCTTCCGCTTCCTGGTTATGAATTGCGAACAATGCAGGTGGCAAAAAAATTTACTGATGGATTTGAGATATCTTCTATTGAGATTGTGGCAAATCAATCTGGGATAGTAGATGTTGCCGTAGGTCACCCTTCATCGACTTTCTCCTTGTCAAAATCTCTGTCTTCAAATGCAATACATGAGACCGAAAAACATAGAGTGGCAATTGTTAGCACTGGGAAAGAGACAAGCAATGAGACATTGAGCAGATCACTTTCATCAGTCTGGAATTGCTCAGGTGCAATAAAAGATGAGGGGCTGATAATACTTCTTGCAGAATGTAAAAATGGATTAGGCTCTGAAGCGATTCAGCAATACGTAGAAGGAAGAATGAATCTTGACAGGCTAAAAAATCCATCTAAATATTTGGATGGGATGGAAGATCTACTATTTCTAACAGAAATGCACAAGAAATTTGGAATTGGTATAGTGTCAATTTTGCCGAATCTCTATACAAAAGACAAACTTGGTATGATTCCATTTAGTGGTGCAAAGGAGACCATGGATTATGTTCTCAAGACATATGGTGATAGGCAAAAGATTACCATTATTCCTGATGGCTCACACGTCTTACTACGGTAAAATAGAAAACGGTAATGGCGCACAGAGAAATGCAAGTGCAATAACGAGTCCGAACATTCTTTTTCTTTTTCGTGATAATGGAGATATGTCATCTAATGGTCTTATGTCCTGACTTCTCATGCTAAACATTAGTACAAACAATGCCATGATGTAGTATCCCGTTGAAGCAAGAATTCCTATACTTGCATATGTCAAAATTCTATGCCATTTGATACCAAATGTTGCTCTGGCAATGTGGCCTCCATCAAGTTGCCATGCTGGAAGAAGATTGAGAAATGTTATAAGAAAACCAAACCATGCTGCCAACAAAACTGGTGACATCACAAGTTCTTGGTTTGGCACATGTTTTCCGACCAGAAATGTTATGGCATC
>JAKEIJ010000190.1 GCA_022545805.1 Nitrosotalea sp.
GTAGCATCAGAGATTCGGTACGATATGTCATAATAGTTATTTTGACAATGAAGTGTTGATTTTCCTGTCATGCTCGAGTCACTCGCAAAGGACAGTTGAATAAAAATTGGCGATATTATCAATATGAGTATAGAGAGTTGTAGGGTTTTCATTTACTCGTAATGATCAAAGTTATGATTTAACCTCTTTCCAACAAATCATAATCTACTCTATAACGAGAATGTCGGATTTTCTACGCACAAAAACGGGGGCTTCTATTTTTACTCGCTATCGACGTATTCGTCTGGAGTTGGCACTTCTGGCGACAATCCCTTTCTCTTTCGGATATCAGCGATTACCTTAGTCAAAATAGAGTTTGGTACCGGAGTCCATGCCTTAAAGTGGGTGTTCCACATGGCACGTCCTGCAGTCTGTCCTCGCATGATTTCAGATAAATCAAATGTTTCAGATGCCGGAAGCTCACCGGATATAATGTGTATCACACCTTTTTGTTCCATGTTTAGCACCTTGCCTCTTTTTCCAGATATCACACCGGCAACGTTACCAATCATTTCTTGTGGTACACGTACTTCAATTCCAAGTGTTGGCTCTAGCAAAACAGGATTAGACAAAAGCATGACACCAGTACAGGCTCTTCTTGCTGCAGGTCCCAACTGGGACAGACCTCTGTGAGCTGGATCCTCGTGTGGAACAAAATGATGGAATGTAAACTTGCAGCCCCTTACCTGTTCTCTTGCAAGAGGGCCTTCCTTGACAGAATCCTCAAACCCAGACAGTATAGAATCAGTGGATTCTCCCACAAACTGGACACCCTTGGTTCCATCTACCATGACATTACCTCTTATATCAAATCTCATGACACGCTTTGCCTCGTCTCCATCCCATCCTGCATCTTTGAGAATCTTGGCGACTTCCTTCTTGTCCTTGTACTCGTTTAGTGTTCCGTTTCTTATCATCTCAGCAATTTTCTCATCCAATGGTTCAACCTTCATGAATATCTTGTTGTGTCTGTTAGGAGATTTTGACATGATAGGTCCTGCACCTCCTCGAATTGTTTCTCTATAATTGATCAGTGGCTGTGATGTGACAATTTCCACCTTGGCATCTGCAATTAATGCAGTTGCAATTTCAAGGTGTAACACACCCATTCCAGCAATTACAGTCTCACCTGATTCTTCGTTTATTTTTACAACCAGGTTAGGGTCTTCTATTGTAATACGGTTTAATGCTTCAACCAGTCTTGGCAAGTCTTTTGGATGTTTTGGCTCTACTGCAATTTGTACGACAGGTTCTGATACATACTGGATTCCCTCAAATGCTGGAATGCCGGGTACAGATGATAGAGTCTGACCTGCTCTAGCATGCTCCAGTCCAAGCAAAGCTGGAATGTTTCCTGCTGCAAGTTGGCCCACCATCTCTCTTTGGTTGCCCATGAAAAAGTTGACAGACTGTACTCTGCCTTCTCTTTTTGTATCAATCAAATGTATTCTATCACCGTCTTTTATCCTACCAGAAAATAATCTTCCAATTGCGACAGGGCCAGCTGCAGGATCTACCGTCATGTTTACAATCATCATGACAGTAGGGCCATTGTCATCACAGTTCATGAGTGCTTTACCAATATCAGATTCTAAATCTCCTTTCCAGATTTTTGGAATTCTGTATTTTTGTGCAACATCAGGAGATGGGTGATGTTTTACAACCATTCCAAGTACTGCGTCATACAATGGTGCCTTTTCTGCAAGTTTCTTGATGTCACCACCCTCAGAATATGCTTCGTAGATATCTTTGAATGAAATTCCTTTTTTCTTCATCACATCTGCGTTAAATCCCCACTTGTCCTTTGCAGAACCAAATGAGACACTACCGTCTTGGATACTTACCTTCCATTTTTCCTTGTATTCAGGCTCTGCGTAAATATCGATTAGTCTGTTAAAGTTTGTAATAATTTCAAGTAACCATTCTTGCATCTTATCTGGAGGCAATCTTAACTCCTTGATTAGACGGTCGATTTTGTTAATGTAAAGGACAGGTCGTACTCTTTCTTCTAATGCTTGACGTGTTACAGTCTCAGTCTGTGTCATGATACCTTCAACAGAATCTGACACCACAACTGCACCGTCAATTGCTCTAAGACTTCTTGTTACTCTACCGGTAAAGTCAATGTGTCCTGGAGTGTCTATCATGTTGATGACATATTCTTCGCCATTTTGTTCATAAAGCAATGTAACGTTTGCTTGAACGATTGTCATCTGTCTGTCTTGTTCAAGTTTCATGGAATCAAGTGCAAGTGCTTGACCCGCAACAGATGGACTGATGATACCACTTGAAGCCAAAAGACTATCACTCATGGTAGTCTTGCCATGGTCTACGTGTGCAATGACTCCAAAGTTGCGAATATTCTTCTTGTTACCAATAATACTCAGAATCTGATCTGTTGCCTTGAATTTCATGGTTTAGCTAAATCCTTTTTTAGCCGCTATTAAACGTTTAGAAGAATTATAAAAAAAATTGATGGATCATGGAAGATCTAGAGTTTCATATTTTGCAAAACAAGATCTTGTTTTTGTTTTGTTACAAATTGCCAAAAGTTTCATGATTTTACAGAACATACCAAAACTTGATTTTTATTATAGACTCTAAGATCACCCCTTGATGGATATTACAATAGGGCACACACCTGATGCAGATGACGCTTTCATGTTCTACGGTATGCTAAGTGGCAAAGTCACCTCACCTCACTTTAACGTAAAACATGTGGTAGAGGATATCGAGACGCTGAACAAGCGCTCCTTAAAGCACGAGCTTGATGTTACCGCAGTATCTGCGCACGCATGTGCATACCTTGATGAATATACCATACTTCGAAGTGGTGGTAGTTTTGGCAAGGGTTATGGTCCAATCGTAGTTGCAAAACAGGACATGGATGTAAAGAAACTACAAAGCTCAAAGATTGCAATCCCTGGAAAACTTACTTCTGCATTTTTATTGCTGCAATTGATGATTGGCAAATTTGAATATACCGAAATGAAGTTTAGTGACATTCCAGATGCAGTGGCAAGTGGGCAGGTCGATGCAGGGCTTGTCATACATGAAGGACAGATTACATACAACCAAAAAAATCTTGTAAAACTTTTAGA
>JAKEIJ010000191.1 GCA_022545805.1 Nitrosotalea sp.
CAATGATATCATTAGGACATTTTGCATATGCAGATGGTCAGAAGCTTGTCTGCGTATACCAACCAATGGACTTGTTTATGGATAAATCATTACCAGATCTAATATCGGCTCAAGTGCAGACTCATGGGGTTAATGTCAAGACTGTACGCATAATAGACCAGATATTAGGACATGATTCAGACTGTAATGTTGTAATAAAGATAGACAGGGCAATTAATGAAAATTATCGATACACTGACAAGACTACAAAATATGAGGTGGTCAACGATACCATTACCATATTTACATACAAGACTGCTGCAGTGTACAATCCAACATCAGGTGAAACATTAAAGCCAATGACCAATTGGAGTTGTGAAACAACTGCACATGTTTCTAGGTACCATAACAATTACCAAATATCAAACGCTGGATATTATGAAACGTACACTGGATACTGCGATCCATTCAAGGGATCGATTGATCCTTCAAAGGTAGGAGAATTGCCATACAATGTCATTCGAGGTTCGGTTGATTCTTCGCTTTTGGCATTGGGACTATAAAAGACGTTTTTAGGATGATAGAGTATTGAACTGATATTGTCATACCCATCAAAGGTAGATGATATGATTTATCAAATAGCCCCAAATTATGTGTCTATAGGAAAAACATCATGATAGAGGCAAGAAAGGCGTTAGTAGTCATGGCAATAGAAAAGACACTACTCGAAGTGGGCAGGCCAACATACCATGAGGTACTGGCAAAGCTCAAAGAAGATTACAGTTGTTACCTGTCCGATTGCTATGAAAACCCAGAATACTTGTCAAACGTATTAAAGGAATTATACGGTCAAAGTCGTCTTGCAATAATTGCATCTATTAAAAAATACTTGGACGAATTGACCACGCAAGAAGATATTGCAAATTTCATCATCAAAATAAGTGAGTAAAAAATGCAGACAAGATTTGATAATATATTATCACAAAGATTTTTACTCTTTTCATTAGTATCAACAGGACTTGCAATCCTAATTGCAGAATACATTGGAAAAGAGACTGCAATTGTTTTTACAAACTGGATCTTTGTACCAATACCAGGTGCAATGCTTGTCTTGGCAATAATATCAGCAAAAAAACACGGCAGAACTGGAGACCATGGCAAGGCGTGGATTGCATTTGCAATATTTGCCGCATCATGGTTTATTGCAGAACAGGTATGGCTTGTCGAGGAACTGTTCTATCACGAAAAACCGTTTCCATCAGCGGCAGACTTTTTCTATATCGTAGGATATCCAGCCTACTTTATCTTTGCAATGCTATACTTAAAACCTTTCAAAAACATGATAACAAAAAAACTGATAATATTTGCGTCCCTTGTTGCTGTTGCAGTACTCATACCTAGTATGTATTGGACACTTGAAAGCAGTACTGATGAAGATCAATTTTCAATCATATTGGGAGCTGTTTATCCTGTATGTGATTCAATAGTTCTGATACCTGCAGTCATTGGAATGAGGCTATTTTTTGGAGGCCAAGTAAACTTTCTTTGGGCACTTATGCTTGTTGGGATACTAATAGAAGTAATAGCTGATACAGGTTTCCAATACTTTTCACTTGATGATTCCATGTACACTGGACATCCGGTGGACATTCTGTTTTTGCAGTCGTACATATTGTTCGCTTTTGGAATTTATGATAACATTAAGGTATTCAACAGTAAAATGAATTCCTACAAGAATAAAGAAGAACTCAGATAGAAGAATTAGATTCTAAGATCATCAGATTTATCAAGGGACAAATTATGTTCTTTTCTTCTTTTGACATACAGACTGATTCCACCTGCAATCATGGTACCAAACAAGACAATGCCTGTAACAATCCACTCTAGATTCATAGTGACTTGAATTTCTTGATTGCCTCTCTTGTCAACCTCTCTTTTTCTTCTTCAGAGATTATGGTAGGATCCTCAGAGGCCAAAGCCTTGTTGTACTCGTCCTCAGTGTTTGACTTCATTTTCTTTTTTTCTTCCATGGTATTACACCAAAGCCTTTCTCTATTATATTTATCAAGAAATCATTCCATCTTGGACTCGTCTGAAACAAAATGTTTCATTAACGATATGATATACGATGATGTCCTGACGTTCTCATGTGAATAATTTGTATGAATAAACCGCATCTTTTCATGCATGGATAATGCCTTTGTCCATATCTGCCTCATTGTAGACCTCTCAATTGGCCATATGGAATCACTTGTTGTGACCAATATTCTCCCTCCAGAATACTTGGCAGAAAATGGCTTGGTCTGGGTTGCAAACGGCTTTGGCTCGGCAAGGTTTTGTATCATCATTCCCCAAAACTCGTCAAACTTCATGGTATGATATCGAACAATCTTTGATTTAACTGGTTTTACGTTACCTTGTGATTGCAACAAAAACAGGTGTAGACAGTCTTTGATTCTTTAATGGTCTTATCCATTGGCGAGCCACATTTTGGACATTCCACGGAAGGGATTTTGTTTCATTCCAATAATAAGATAACAATTATTGAAAGATATTCAAAATTTATTTTTCAAAATTTCATGATTTTTATTTCTTTTGGGCAACACTTTAAAATTATAAAATCCCAAATAATTAATGGTAACAAAATCAAGTAAGAAAAATTCAGTTCTAAACAAGATGCATGATCATTTTCTGCACATTGCTCCACAGTATCGCCAGTTACGAACAACAGATCTTGGACCCATATTGTTTATCACAAACAAGCTGCAAGACCTTCCAAAGGTACATGCGGCAGACATTGGGTGTGGAGCAGGAAGATATAGTCTCAAATTTGTCCAGCATCTCGGGGAAAAATGCCATCTTTTCTGTCTTGACAACAACAGAGAGATGCTAAGACACCTAAGTGAGCATTTTGTAAAAAATAGTATCACAAATTTCACCCCAATACGAAGCGATTCGCACAAGATACCGTTACAGACAGACTCGCTTGACTGTGTCATGTCGTTTAACGC
>JAKEIJ010000192.1 GCA_022545805.1 Nitrosotalea sp.
ACTGGTATATCTCTTCCAGATTTTTAAATAATAAAACAAGTTTGATGATTTTTAGATTTTTATTGCATTGAATCTGAGATGGATTTCATCACTGTGACGCCTTGGTCATTTGTCACTGTTATCATCTTTGTACCTGCTGGTGGAGAAAATATTTGTTTTTCACCTGGATTCAAAACGGGTAATGCTGGTTCAGAACTAGTTCCATAATCTACTTTGACATTTGTCAATGGAGATGAACCTGTATTCTGCACATAAACTCGAACAACATTTCCTACACCCATGACCATTTCGGTTCTTGGATCTACATTCAATGCATATTGTTGTGTTGCAGGGTGGAATGCAAAAAGAACAATGACCGCTACAGCCACTGCAGCTCCTCCACCTATTGCACCATAGACTATTGGCTTTACCATGGTATGATCAAACTAGAGCCAAGTTTGAGGTAATTTAAGGGTGATGCTATGTCTTTTGTTTTTTATTCTTTTTCTGCATCTTTCTGTTTTTAAAATGCCACAAGAAAATGAAAAACCCTATTGCACTTGAAACAATTGTACCAACTCCAACCACCGGTGCAATAAAAAACGTACCAAGCCACATTCCATTTGCATCACCAATTTCCATCATACCTCTGTGTCTTGCAAATATGTTTACTGAATCTTGAATCGAGTGAAGCTGGTTTGAATCATCAAAATATGTTCCATTTACATGAATCACGGCATGAGTTGGAATGTCAAGATCTTTTGATGTGCTTACCAAAAATTCAAAGTCTGAGCTTTTTCCAGAATCAAGACTTGAAAGTAAAAATGATTTTTTGCCTTCTAGACTAATGTCATCTGAATATGCCATGACTTGTATATTTTGGGCCATGGTGCCCTGATTTTTTATTGTCCCTTTTATCGAAAAAGGTTCTCCTGAAAATACATTATTTGGAGCCTGGATATCAATACTCAAAATTGGACTAGATTGTGTATTGAGATTAAATGCATGAGTAAATGTATTCTTTACAGGATTTGCGTCAAAGAGTCCCCTGATGTAATAAGTGACTTGGGCATTTACAACAAACACTCCATTTGGTGTATCACTTTTTGTTTCTAGTTTAAAGTCATTTCCAAAAGTAGAATCTTTTGCAAGCTTTGCTAAACTAAAAGTATTATTTGTAGAGTACAGTTCAGGTGAGGATATTGAGAGAGTGATATTTGATATCTGGTCTGCAGTTGCTTTGATTATCGATGATAAGAAAAATCTGTCTCCATGCTTTACTACATCTGGATACTCTAAAGTGATCTGAAGATTTGGATCAAGCATGTTTGATTGTAATGCATACACAGGTATGCACATGCTCAAAACCAGTAATGAAAAAACTATGATGGAAATATTCCTAAACGCTGACACGATTAATCCACAATGGATGTGATATTTGCACTTTTATTGATATGTTTTTGATTTATTCTTGCATTTGAGTTAATTTATTATTCTGGGAAGATGATTTTTTCAAATAATCTGATATGGTCTGATAAAAAGGAGATGTTCTAGTGAGTTGACCGTGTTTATCACTTGTTTGCATCTTTGATAGTTTATCTATTCGGTTTTGGTACCATGATATCATGAAAGCCAAGTTCAAGACTACGTGTTCAGAATGTAACGCACAGATCAAGTCAGGCGAGGAGATTGCAAAAAATCCTGCAGGAAAATGGGTTCACAAGTATTGTGCACCAAGCTCTGAAGAATTACCCTGAGTTTTTGTCCAGTTTTTTTGAAATGTATTCTGCTACTTTTACAGAATTTTCATCTGGGGACTGGGTGGTATCTACTGTAATGTGCTCTGCCTTTACAGGCTCACGCATACCTCTCATCTTTTGATATACTTGTATTGTTGCATCTGAATAGTCGTCTTTGCGAGACTCTAGCCTTGAAATGGCAATCTCTTCTGGACAAGTACATTCTATTATCTGAAATTGTCTATCATCCAACCCTAGTTTCTTTTTCACCTCAATTCTGGAATCTTCTTTGTTAAATGTAGCATCTAGGATACAGTTTTTGTCTATATCGTTGAGGTATTTTGCAGTGACAATCATTACATCATAAACCATCTTTAATTCTGCTGTAGAATATGTTGGAATAGGAAACAACTCCTTTCGAATTTTATCTGAAGACAGGATGCTTGCATTTATCCTTGGTGCAAGATTTTTTGCAAGTGTAGTTTTTCCAACTCCTGGAAGGCCACATATGATTATTATCAATTGTATGTTACCACGTATCTGATGTACTTGTAGATATTTATCCTAATGTTTTGAAAAAATATAAAAGAAAAAATGATGTTACCCCAAAGCTCTTGAATGTTTCTGGGTATGTGGTCTCTCTCCTGGAAACTTTCTTCGCATGTGGCCTGATGGTCTTGAATATAATAATTCTAAAAACCATGCCTCATGTTCTATCTCTTCTCTTAGAATATCCTTTGCAACATCATATGTTGCAGGATCCTTTCCATGTGTCATCATGCACACCTTGTTCCAGTTGACTATGGCACCTTGCTCTGCCTTGAGACATTTTTCTAAAATTGCCTTTGTATCTATTGGGTTTGTTGGAAGCTGCAAAAATTCACAGCCTGACATCTTGATAAAATCTTGAGCATTGAGTGGTAATTTTCCGCCAAGCTCATAGATTCTTGACAAACAAGATTCAAAATGACTTAGGTCTTCTAATCTTGCATCCTCGATTATTCCCTTTAATGCCTCTCCTTCCATTCCGACACAGTGCGCTCTTAGATTTGTGAAGTAATAGTATGCCGTAAACTCTACTGATGCGTTGTAAACTAGGGCCTTTATGAGCTCCTTTACATTAACACCATTCTGTTCTAGGACTTTTACTCCTACTACATTAGGTTCTTTAACCATGACTTGAGTCAAAGTCTGTTTCAGATATAAGCAAATCGATATTATTGGATTCAAGGTTTATATCATTAGTATACTGATGATTAGTAGTCTATGTATGATTAGATATGACTTTGAGAACAGCATGGGTTTTGTAGTAAACATGACTGCCAAAGCATTTCAGAAATCATTTGACATTGAGCTTCGAAAAAATGCAGGTGTTTCGCTTAGTCAATGGCGTGTAGTAGGGGCGCTTGTGATACAGCCAGGTCTTACCCAAAAAGAAATTGCTGACAAGGTAGGAATTGAAGGCGCAACACTTGTTCCAATAATTGACAAGATGGAAAAAGAAGGACTGTTAAAAAGAAAACCTGATTCAAGCGATAGACGAGTGAATCGAATTTATCTTACCCAAAAAGCTGATTCTCTGTGGGAATCTATGGTTGAATGTGCTCTTAAGATAAGAAAATCTTCTACCAAAAATATTTCTGAAAATGATATCCAGACAACTCTTGAAACACTTCGTAAAATATCTCAGAACTTGATATCATTTTCTGAGATTGACAAGGCCGTTGTTTCTGTAAAAAAAATAAACAGGATGGTTTGAAATGAAAGTTTCAAATCCCAGTGAAAAAGAATTACACGATAAAATTTCTCCTGCTGCATGGAAGACACTTGCAATTCTTAGCTTGATTGCTACCATGGTCATGTATGCTGAGACTATGTTGGTTCCTGCAATTCCTGATCTGATAAAAGACTTTCACATATCCTATGGCATGTCATCATGGATCCTAACTGCATATCTTATCGCAGGTGCTATCATGACTCCGATTGCTGGGAAGCTCTCTGACATCTATGGACGCAAAAAAATGCTTCTTGTAGTGATGGCAATCTATGCCGTTGGTGTGTCCCTTGGTGGATTTGCCACCGATATTTACCAGATGCTTGCAATTCGTATAATTCAGGGAATTGGCATGTCTATGTTTCCTATTGCGTTTGGTATAATTCGTGAGATGTTTCCTAGGAGCAAGCTTGCTATAGGACAAGGTATCATATCTTCCATGTTTGCAACAGGTGCCGTCATTGGTCTTGTTGCCGGAGGACACTTAATACAAAACTATGGCTGGAATGCAACATTTTTCTCAATAATTCCTATTGTGCTAGTATTACTTGTGGTGATTGC
>JAKEIJ010000019.1 GCA_022545805.1 Nitrosotalea sp.
ACATAGTTTGAAGCACTACTGAGAAAACTCGTAGATATAGAATTTACACCAAATGCAATCATGGAAAAGTTGCTTTTGTCATAGCTTGTGTGCCAGCTTTGAAGTGCAGATATCGGAGGAAGACCCGGATTTTCGTATATCATGAGATTATCTACGGTTCCAATGTATGAAGGGAGTGTATCTGTTCCTGGATTTCCTACAGTCATGGTATATCCAAGTGATTTTGCATAGCTTGTCAGATCAGAATAGTAACTTTCTGGACCTGACCAGTTTGCCATTTCGTCAAAGAATATTCCGTCTATATTATAGAGGTTCTTCCAGGTATCCATTACAGACTTAACAGAGCTTGCAGAGTTTGATGCATATCCTGTTGCGTCATAACCTAGTACGACGACCCCTGCAGCATGGAGTTTTTGTATCCCGGACACATAGTTTACATCTCGTGAACTGCCTGGACCATTATTCGGATTAATTATTGCAACTACAGGTACTGATGGGTGTGCAGATTTTGCCTGGGCAACTACATCCCATGTACTATCAGGATAAGTGTAAAGTGCGATCATTACGCCCGTAGAAGATGCAGCCTGGGCATGGTGTGGTAGAACTGTCAATGGAGTTGTAACAAGCAACAAGATTGCAAGCATTCCCATAAATCTACTAGAAGATTGTTCTATCATGTTATACCTGATGAACGTTCTATTGTATAAAAAAAAGTCGTACGAATAACATGAATTCAAGTTCCATTTTTGAGGTAAACATAGAAGATTTTACCATAAGACAAGTACTGTGTATTTATGTTAAAGTAAATAAATTAAGAAATACGATTTGAAAACATGAAAAAATCTAATGTTTTGGTGACAGCATCAGGTGGAATAGTCGCGCAGGGAATTATAAAATGCCTTAAGCTTTCAAACAAACAAAAAAAGTCCAGTACAAATTATAAAATAATTGCAGCAGATGTTAATGCTAAAGCTCCGGGATTATACAGAGCTGATATAGGAATTTTGGTCCCACCAGTTACAGATACACATTATCTAGATTTCATCATAAAAACATGCGTTGCAAAAAAAATAGATGCAATTTTCATAGGCTCTGATGAAGAACTAGTACCACTAACTATGGCCAAACGTGAGATAGAGAATAAAACAGGCACAATTGTCATATCCAATCCAATAGACGTAGTACTAAAATCAGGAGACAAGTGGAAAACATATGAATTTTTAAAGAAAAATGGCCTGCCTTGTGCTGATTCATCCTTACCGCAAGACCAAGATGAATTCCTCAAAGAACACAAATTTCCCATAGTTGTAAAACCAAGAGAGGGCCATGGCTCTTTGCATTTTTATCTTGTCAACAACACAAAAGAACTGGACAATGCCGAAAATTCAATCCGGAATTCAGGATGGCGACCTCTATTACAAGAATATCTAGATGGAAAGGATTCTGAATTTACAACAGGCGTAACTGTGAGCAATGATGGAAAAGTAATGTCATCAATCTCAATGAAAAAAACTCTAAAGAGTGGACAGACTTACAAGGCATTCATAGATAACTATAAGGATATTCGTAAATCTGCAGAACAAGTTACACTCAAGATCGGTGCAAGGGGAGCTATTAACATCCAGGCAAAAATGGCCAAAGGAAAACCAAAAATATTTGAAATCAATGCGCGATTTTCTGCAACAACTCCTCTCAGAGCAGTCGCTGGCATAAATGAACCCGATATTGTTTTTCGTAATATGATATTAGGGGAGAAGATTAACATGAAAGAATACAAAAGGTTGGTATGCATGAGATATTGGAACGAAGTATACATTCCATATTCTACGTATAAAAAAACAGAACGGGATAAAAAAACAGAACGATCAAACTCGTTCATTCCAGATTACTTTTGACTTTTTAAAAAATTTATTTTGTCACATCATTCTAGAAAATAATATACTTCCTGCATTCTTGATTACTTTACGTGCATAAATTGTAGAGGTTACTCCTAAAAATACTGATGCTATAAGATATGCAAATACCAAATTTTCAAATCCATATTGTGCAAATATAATACCTCCTACCACCACTATTAATGCAGATATCATTGTAACAATTGCAAGAAATTTTATCTTGTTTGTAAGCATTAGAAGTAAGGCATTTGCTGTAAAAAAAGACAGGAATACATTAGCAATAGAGGCAACTTGAAGTACATGCATGCTAGTCTGCGAGAACGTCACATGTGACATTATGTATGGCTCTGCAAGATTAAGAACTAGGGCAGTTGTAACAGATGAAAGTAATGTCAACAAAAGTAATTTTTTATAAATATTTTTAAAATACCCGACAAGTACATCTGCTTCTGAAACCTTGATGTTTATGCTGACATTATTCATGTGCATGTGAACGGGTTCCATCATGACATACTGTATTATCGTAGCAGGCAATAAAATAACCAAGGCCAAATCTGCCCCTGCATGATAAACAGAATTAAACGCAAATGGAAGCCCAAATCCTTCCTGAGCAACCAGAGGATTGTAGATCCAAGATAAAACTCGGTCTGCAAACATCGTCGCAAGATAAAATGTCCCATAAATTGAATACATTATGACTTCCCATAGCTGAACGATAAATTTTGATTTTATGGTTTTGTCAGTTCTGCTTAGGGGATTGTAAAAGTGTGGCTTGTCTGCAGATATAGTCACAGTATTAGCTTTTAGTACCATATAGTGTTGATAGATTGAAAAAACAGACAGTGCAACAAAAGCAGCGATTAGTCCAACAAAATATCTTGTTACATTATCTGGAATTATCGTACTACCAAGATAATAAACAAGCAATAGTGATGCAAATGCAGCAGAATATGCTACAATTAACTGCCCTAGTTTTTTTAGTGCGTAGATTATCATGTAGCTTGCGCGATGTAGTGATATAGTAACTGTACTTAATGCCATAATCGATACAAGATTTAATGGAATGTGTAGGACATATCCAACTGCAAACAGCGTACATACAGATGCAGACAAGACAACCGCTACAAGAGCATAGGTACGTTTCTGGAGCCTTTTTACTTCCCCCATGTTTGTTTGCTCATTATAAAAAAGAAATAACCTGTTGAAGACTTGAAGTGTTCCTTCAGTTATGACAAGTCCAAGAAAGACACCACCCAGAAAGGCAGTTGTAATCTTAATTGGGAGTCCCCATGCCATCCACAAAGATACACCAGTGATAAACAACAGTGCAAGTGAACCAAGCAAAGGGAAGATCATGCCAATACCTCCCACTAGTCTTTTTTTCAGGCTCGGAATCTCCATAGTAAAGGACTCTATGAATAGATCCTTGCTTTTGCCTTTCATTTCGTACATATCTAGAGAATCATAAATATAATTTGCAAGAGCATGAAAGTCTGCAAAACCAAACTGCATCAAGGTTTCTTTTCTATAGCCTAGACATTCCAACAAGACCACAATGTCTGCAATATTGTTCACGGTAGGTTGTACTTCAATTATTGAACGAGCAACTTTTTGTGCAAATATTCTTGATTCCCGTGATGATGTGTTTTGTGATTTTGTTGTAAGCATTTTTTTTACCTCAAATTTTACCGAGCAATCTCAATTACAAGTTTTGACTGGATGTGTTTTACAACATCTGCAAGACCATCAGAGACTGTAATTTTTGGTCTAAACCCAATGGCTTCCATTATTTTTTCAGTATTAGCCAAGCCAAATTTGACATCTCCTGGCCTTGGAGGATCAAATTTATGGGGTATATTTTCGGTACCAGTCGCAGATTTTATAGTCAATAGTAATTCCAGTATGCTGGTAGGATTACCTGTTGCAACATTGAACATTTCACCTACTGCATTTTTAGAGTCCATGCAAAGCATGTTTGCCTGTACAATGTCTTTTACATTTATGAAATCTCGTGTCTGTAAACCATCTCCAAATATGGTTGGAGTCTGTTTATTCATTAGTTGATTTATGAAAACTGTAATCACTCCACTGTAATCATTTAGTTTTTGACGTGGCCCAAAGACATTGAAATATCGTAATGCCACCGTTTCAAGACCATATGTATGGTAATATGCACTCAGATAGTCCTCTACTGCAAGTTTTGTTGCACCATACGGAGAATATGGTCTACATACACTTTCTTCAGAAGCTTTTCCCTTTAACACACCATAGACTGCTGCAGAAGATGCAAAAACAAGCCTTCTAACTTTATGTGCCACGCAGAAATTCATTATCTCAAGTGACATGTTCACATTTACATCATGAACTACCATTGGCTCTGAGATTGATCTAGTTATACTTGCAATTGCAGCTTCGTGAAATACTACATCAATATCATAAACACCAGACATTAGCTTGTCAATATTTTTTGCATCTCCTATGATGATATGTAATAAGTTGTTACCATCATGTTGTTTGAGATTTTCAAGTGAACCAGTACTAAGATTGTCTATCACAAATGTCTCAATTTTTCTGTCAAGTAGTTCATCAACTATATGACTTCCAATAAAACCAGCACCTCCGATAACTAGTGCTTTTCGCGAAATCATTGGATAATCATCTCGCGGTGTTTCTGATGTTGTCTGACATGTGAGCTTATGAGACGTTCATATTCATTTCTGAAACTATCAATACATTTTTCTAGTGTAAATTCATCATGGACTTTTTTTATGGCAGCTGACTCAAATTGTTGTCTAAGTTTGTCATCTTTTAGCAATTTTACCATACCTTGTGCAAGTTCATGTGGCCTTCGACTTCGTACGAGCAATCCACACCCATCAAGAGCCTCTCTTACTCCTCCAACATCAGATGCGACCACAGCTTTGCCGCAAGCCATGGCTTCAATAATTGTAAACGGAAAGCCTTCAGTGATACTGCTGATTGCGACAATATCTGCTTGGTTGTATACCTTTTCAGGTTCCTTTGTAGCTCCCATGAATTTTACATGGTCTTCAAGATGTAGATCTTTTACAGTTTTGAGACATTTCAAGGAATAATCGAGATCACTTGATGTACCGTAAATCAGACATTGAATGTCAGGAATCTGCTCTTTTGCATAGTTTATTGCCTGTATTAGACATACAATGTCCTTGAATACATCTACACGAGCAACAGTTACAACAGTAGGTCTATTACTTTCTCGTTCAACCTGCATTGGTTTGAAACGTGACGTGTTAACTCCATTGTAGATGACTTTAATCTTGGAGGGGTCTGCCCCAAGGCTTTTCTCCCAGTTCATGTTTGCCTCACAGACAGGAGTGATAATATCTGAAACCGAATACACTACTCGTACAATGTTGTGTGAAAAGACCTTCCAGAATATTTTTGATGGCTCATCAAACAGAAACGCATTGTAGTACAGCAAGAGCTCTCTGAATGCAACACCATGTTCTGTAATTACCACCGGACAATTACTTTCTTTTTTTGCATACACTGCAATTAATGATGGGAGCCAAGCAAGAGAACAATGTATAATGTCCACTTTAGGAACCTCGATTGAAAAAAGCTGAATGTTTCTCTGGATTAGTTGAAATGCTGTAAGGGCTTCCTTGAACGTCATACTACCATAGATAGATTCTTTGTTGAGTTGTTCTATGAAAATATCCCATGTCAGTGGATGTTCTAGACATTTTTTTGCATCATATTCTACTAGCAAGTCATGTAATTTTATTATAAGATCAGCAAGAACTTGAGTATTGCAACGATCAGATATTACAGACATAATAAAATCTCGATAAAGTGGAATGAATTTTTCATTTATCACACGTTGTGTGGTTTTTAGAATTCTTGCTTGGAGGTTATGATCACGTTTGCAATATTCCTCATATCTTGTCGAACCAAATATTGGGACTTCTAATACAGATGTGACATTTTGTGGAATCTTATATAAGCGGTTACTATTAGGGTTTGAAAGCTCATTGATTACTATGAATTCATAATCGGTCATTGAATCTACGAGAGTCTTTGTCCAAGTGTAAACCCCACCTGTTGCAAAGTTAGGGTAAGAATCCCAATTTATTAACAAAACTTTTTTCATATTTTATCCTCTGGGATTTTATGGGATATGCGTTGTAGTAAATTTGGGTTTGACTTGCCATCAGATATTACAGAAGTGTCATCTAAGAATTGTGATAGTGCATTATCTACGTCTGCAGAAATCTGCATGTTTGTAGTATGCACGCCAGAATGTAATGGGATGTCAGTCTTTCTAATTCTCAGAGACTCCATGGCTTCTTCTTCGCCAAAAAATGGATTTATTTTTCTTGAAAGAGAAACATATTTCTCATAAATTTGCTGTGCCTTGTTGTTCTCACCTGCCAAGTTAAAGTACTCATATGCTTCTTCGTATGACCAAAGTGCTTCTCTAACAGAATTCCCTATTACATGTACAGCATTTTTTTCATACAGCGTAGCAGTCTGAAGATATAGCTGTCGTGCACCTATTAGATTGCCATCCATTGCAAGACAATCTGCTGCGCAAGAGCAGCTAAGTGCGGCCATTACGAAAGAATTTTGTTTTATGCATTCGGAAGAGCTTTTGAGATAGAAAATGAAAGCCTTCAGATAATCACCCTCGTCTTCCATTTTTATGGCGCTGAGCCACGGACTTGATTCATTTGTAATTCTATCCATCCATGTTTCTAGTTTCTTCAATCTATTGTGATTTCTATCTCGTGTTTTTTAAGATAGAAGTAAAATTTCACAAGTAAAATCGTGTAGTGAATAGTTCTAGAAGTACTGCATAGGAAATTTTTCGCTCACATATTTAACGTTGCAAAGAGAATATAAAATGAAAATGTGCTCGATCATAGGATATCGCGGAGATGTTTCCGCATCAAAAATTCTTGTAAGCGGTTTAAGACGAATGGAATACAGAGGATACGACAGTGTGGGCGTAGCAACATTTTCAGATAGCCAAATCCGCGTCAAGAAAGGCGTTGGCAGGGTAGACCAAGTAAACAATAGATCAAACTTACAAACATTACCAGGCAATATAGGAATAGGCCATACAAGATGGGCAACACATGGAAGGGTAAATGAGACAAACGCTCACCCACACATGTCAAGCTCAGGAGAGATTGCAATTGTACATAATGGCATAATTGACAACTATAAAGAATTAAAGGAGATTCTTCAAGGCAGAAAATATTTTTTTAAAAGCGAAACAGATAGTGAAATCATTGCAAATCTTTTGCAATATCATTATGATATAACAAAAGACATCAAGAGATCAATGATTAAAACGGTAAGAGAACTCAAGGGAGATTATTCATTCGTGGCAATTTTTGCAGATGGTACACTTGCGGCCGCCAGATTTCATGAACCGCTTATAATTGGTGTTGGAAAAAAAGGATTTTTCATTTCTAGTGATGTTTTAGGATTCATAGAACATACAGACGAGGCAATATACCCAGATAATGGAGAGGTTGTAATAATTAATTTTGGCGGAATAGAATTATTTGATTTTGCAGGAAATCCAGTCATGCACCACCTTACAAAAATATCAAAAGAGTTTGCAGATGTATACAAGGGTGAATATGCACACTTTACATTAAAAGAGATTTTTGAGCAACCCAATTCAATATTAAGAGCAGGAGATAACTCAAGGACCGAGATCGAAGCATTTGTAAGCGCTATAAGAGATTCTAGGCAAATTTACATCACAGGTAGCGGGACAAGCTATAATGCAGCCCTTGTTGCAAAGCATCTATTTTTAAAATATGGTAAAAAAAAGATAGATGCAATAATTTCAAGCGAGGTACGATTTTATCCAGATTATTTTGACAACCAGTCCACCCTCATAGCATTATCCCAAAGCGGTGAGAGTGCAGACGTCATGGAGGCAGTTAAGATAGCAAAAGACAGCGGTGCACAGATATTATCAATCATTAATACAATGACTTCATCTCTTGCACAAATTTCATCAATTTCTGTAGGGCTGAACTGCGGACCGGAGATTGGTGTTGCGGCAACCAAAAGTTTCACATCTCAATTATCAATTATCTATAAAATTGCAGACATGGTATGCGACAAATCGATAGAGTTTGATTTGAAGAAAATATCAACTGCCATGAGTAAAGTACTAGAGTCTAGCTCAAGAATTCAAAAAACTGCTCGAGTCCTAAAACACGCATCCGACATTTATATAATTGGAAGAGGAATTCATTATCCAATTGCTTTAGAAGCAGCATTGAAGCTAAAAGAACTAACATACATACATGCAGAAGGTTTGCCAGGCGGAGAGCTAAAGCATGGACCACTTGCCCTGATGGATTCAAATTCTTTTGTAATTGTGATAAACCCAAATGATTCAACATTTAATGATACCCTGACTTCTGCAAGAGAGATAAAGGCAAGAGGAGCCAAGATAATAGGCATATCAGATATTGAAAGCGATGTGTATGATCACTGGATTGAGATACCATCAATCAATGAATCAGCATATCCATTTCTTGAGATTGTGCCGATCCAGCTTCTCGCATATTATGCTGCACTAGAAAACGAGACTGATCCTGACTATCCAAGAAATCTAGCAAAGTCGGTCACAGTCAAGTAAAACGTATCCCTCTTGAAAAGATAAACAATTCTTATAGAAGATTTTGAGCAAAACAAGATAACATAGAACCGTCAAATTAATACAATGTTCAAGATACTTTACGAGGCAGACCAAACCAAAGACGGGTCAATCTGGCATAGTTTCATAGGAGGTGAAACCTATTCATACAAGCAATGATTCTTCTCACATAGCAGAACAATCAAGTTTTCACACTCCTACATGTGCAGCATGCAAGAAGACAATACATTTTGACGCGGGCGATACAATTAATGGCCACAAATGGTATCATAGTGCATGCTGGACGGTACTCAAGAAACAGGAAATTATCTGCTAGAACTGAGAGAGTCAATTCCAGACATTTTTCTCTCACAATATTTATCACATCGGACATTATCCGATATTATCATATATTAGCCAGCCAAATATCAGTCAATGCCGGACTTAATAAATAATCAATCCGATTTTGCAAATGGGAACATACCAAAGGATCTTGTAAAGTTCCTCAAGCAAGATACCTATTCTCTAATAATAAAGGGGCATGCAGGAACAGGGAAAACTACTCTTGCACTTACAATTTTAAGCGAGATGCAGGTCAAGACAAATTGTCTTTACATATCTACTAGGATATCGCCTGATCAGCTCTTCCAGTATTATCCATGGCTTGAAGAGTCATTTGGTAATTCAAAAAAAACAAAATTGACTGAACCTACAGGAAGTGTAGACAATTCGCTTGTCTTTGTGGATGCAAGACTTGATGAACCAGGTTCTTTTTTTGAACGTATTACAAATGAATTGATGGATGTAAAGGCACCAACTATAATTATCGATACATGGGATGCAATCGGATTTTTCATGGATAAAGAAGCATTGATGAATAATGCCAGAGTATTACAGACATGGAGAGAGAGATCTGGAGCAAAATTAATTTTTATTACAGA
>JAKEIJ010000020.1 GCA_022545805.1 Nitrosotalea sp.
GCCAAGTTTACTGCATCCTTTTCGCTCATTTTTGGTTTGAATTCAGTATCCAAGACTCCAAGTGCCATCTCGGCACCTGTTCCGACAGAAGCATAATCATCAGGTAAGACTGAACCTAGTGGATCCAGTGTGTAAATCACTGCTTCACCATCTACTCCTCCAACTATGACCTGAGTCAATAGAGGATAGTATCGTCTTTCATACATCAAAGTTGACATCATCTTTGCCACAGAGTTTGGAGGAATTTCTCGCTTGAGTTCCATCTTTCTTATCTTGGTCATTGCCCTCATCTGCATTGCCAATACCTGCATGTCTGCAACCATTCCAGCACAACATGCGCCAACAAAGTCTGTGATCTTAAATGTCTTCTTCGTAGTCTTGCTTACCACGAAATTACCATAAGAGATTCTTCTCTCACTTGCCATGACGACACCGCCGTCATATGTAATACCGACCGCAGTAGCTCCCGGCATGTACATGTAAGCCATAACTGAATTGCATTGTGAGCACAATAAAGGCCTTTCTGTGTAAACATTCCAGGGATCAAGAAGATCTGTAGGCAAGAGATCCAAATTTTAGATATTTGTAAAAGATAGAAATTTGGGAAAAATCTATTGAGATGCAAAGTTGCGTATTATCTTGCACATGCACTTTGTGGTTTTTCTCAAAAGATCAATTCTTGCAAATTCGTTGGGAGAATGTATCCTTGCAAACACATAGGTGCTTCCCACTGCAATGCACGGAGAATGCAGGAATTTTACAAACGAGAACATTGGTCCTGTACCTGCAGACGAGACACTAAGAATCGATTTACCAAAGGATTCGTCCGCTGCTTTTTTGACAGTCTTGACAAATGGGTCAGATAGTCTTGTTCGTGCAGCTGCCTCACCATGGATTTTAGTTACAAGTATATCTCCAAATCCATTTTGCTTGAGATGTCTTTTCAGTCGGAGCAGTTGTTTTTCTGGGTCCATCTTTGGTATCAGCCTGAAATCAATTTTTACAAGTGCCATTGATGGTAATACTGTCTTTGCACCAGGACCCTCATATCCTGATGTAAATCCTGCAATGTTGCATGTTGGTTCGCCAACTAGAGCTTTTTTTATTGCAACTCCTTTCTTGTTTCCTACAAATTTTTTTATTCCATACTCTTTTTTAAATGAGTTTTCATCAAATGGCTCTGATGCAATTATTTTGAGATCTTGGTTTGTGAACTTGTCTACTTCCTTGTACCAGTCTTTTATCAGGACGCGTCCATTAGAATCACGAAGTGTCTTTAATGCGTTAATTAGTCTCCAGGCAGGATTCTCAATTATGACTGCAAGACTAGAGTGTGCATCACGGATTGACTCTGTCTTTGAGAGCTCAACATACAACAAGCCCTTCATTCCAAGACTGATTATTGGTCTGTCCTTTTCATCTACATAGCCAAACTCCCAGATTACTGCATCACATGATAATTTTTCTTGGTATCTTGACAGATAATCTTCAATGTGTACACTACCAATCTCTTCTTCGCCTTCTATGAAAAATTTGATGTTGCATGGCACATCTCCGGTTGTTTTCAAAAATGATTCTACTGCCTTGATTCTTGTAATCAGTTCTCCCTTGTCATCAGCAGATCCTCTTCCGAAAATTTTATTCCCCTTGATTTTGCCGCTAAAAGGCTTGTCGTCCCAGAGCTCAAGTGGCTCTTCTGGCTGCACATCATAATGATTGTAAAACAATAACGTCTTGGCAGGATTTTTTTTTGACTTTACTTCGCCATATATTGCTGGAGGAACTCCTTTTTTGACTCGAAGTATCTCTGCGTGTATTCCAGATTTTCTCATCATGCTAACAACCAATTTTGAGCACTCTTCTAGCCCTAGATTTTTTGCAGAGACACTTGGCTGCTGGATTAATTTTTGAAGATCTGAAACAAGAGTTGCAAAGTTCTTGTCGACATAATTTTCTTGCATGTGTTATTTCACTTTATCAAAGGGTTTCATGGCACTTGGTATAAAATCCAATAGATCAGTTGCTACAATATGCAGTCCATATTTTTTTTGTGTCATGTACCCTGCCTTGCCGTTTACAAATGCTGCTGCAGAAGCAGCCTTGACTGGGTCTTTGTTTTTGCACAACATTGAGGCAACTACACCGGACAACACATCACCTGTTCCGCCCACGGTCATGGCTGCAAGATTTTTGGGATTTAGGTAAGTCTGTTTTCCGTCTGAGATGATATCTGTTGGCCCTTTGAGAAGTATCGTGATTCCATTCTCTTTGGCATGTTTTTCAACAAGTGCAGTCCTAGGTTTGATACCATCAGGCGGAAGCTCGCCAAACAGTCTCCTAAATTCTCCGGCATGAGGAGTGACTGTGACCTTTTTGTCTTTAATTATTGGAATAATTTCTGGTACAAGGCAGCTTGCATCAAGGGATACCATCACTGCCCTGTCAAGAAGAGATGATACCAGAATTTTTAGAGCTTCTCTATCTTGGATCCCAAGACCCATCCCCATTGTTGCAGAGTCAAGTTCTTTTGGTATTATTCCAAGAAGTTTTTGTACAGAACCTCGTGTCAACTTGACGTCAACTAACGGTACGACGATAAGATTTGGAGAGAATGAACGTGTTGCCATCACATTGATCTTGGGCACACAGGTGTACACCAAGTCGGCTCCAGTTCTAAGTGCGGCAAGAGATGACAAAATTGGTGCACCGTGATAAAGATAATTTCCCCCAAGAACTAGGACCTTGCCATTGTCACCTTTTCTGGCCAGATTCTTTCTAGCAGGTATGAAACTTTTGACTGTAACTGCTTGGAGAATTTTTGCCAACAGACGTTTTATTTTTTAAGAGATGATAAACTTTCGTCTTCAGCAGAATCTACTTCTTCTGATTCAACCTCTGGCTGTTCTACTATTGGGGACAATATTTTGCGCAAGCTTGCAGGTGTTATGACTTTGCGCGCAAATGCAACGTATGTCGTGTGACCTATTGCTCTAAACGAGTGTCTTGTCTTGCCGTCTCTTGCCTCGATTGTTCTCACTATTTGCTCTGTACACTCAATATCAAAAAAGTCATTTTTCCTCAATGCCGCAGCAAGTTTTTCAAGCTGGTTCATTGTTGGACATATTGCAACAAACGCACCACTGCCCTTGAGCATCTTTCTCGCCTGAGGCACAACCACCCACGGGTCGCCTAGATCAACAATTACCACATCCGCATCTTTTTGTGGCATCTTTTTGGAAGTTTTCAAGTCAAGTTTTGTCATGGTAACATACTTTGAGACACCTGCTTTTTCGATGTTCTTTCTTGCAATTGCCATGAAATTTTCATCGACATCATAAGTGTAGACATGGCCTTTTGGTTTTACAAGACTTGCAAGAAAAGTTGTAAAAGATCCGCTGCCAGTTCCAATCTCCACAATCTTGTGTCCACTCTGTAACCCAATTCGTGCTGCAATGTACCCCAAGTCTTTTGGGTAAACAATTTGGGTGCTGCGTTGACTTTTCATTACATAATCATAGATGGTAGGCTCTAGTGCAAAAATTATTTTCCCCTTGTTGGTCTTGATTGCAGTTCCAAATGGTTTTCCTATCACTTTTTTGTGGTCTATTATTCCAACGTGGGTGTGAAATTTTTGTTTTGGTGCAACCTTCATCAGCCATTTTTTACTATCATTATAAAAAAACAATACATTGTCGTTTTGCTTTATTTTCTTCAATAACTCAACCTGATCAAATGTGGATAAATAGCTTGACCCTAAAAATTTTCTTTAACATCTAGACTTTGGTTTCTTCGCCGGTCTTGGGTTTTCTTTTGAGTATTCTTCCAGAGACAACAGATGCCACCCAGAAACCCACTCCAGTCCATACCATTCCTTGTGATACGGTGAACATTCCTACTACCGTAAAGACAAGACCTATTCCTGCAAATATCACCGGAATTACGGCTTTGGTTGAGACCAACTTTTACATCCTCTCCGGGGCGTCAATTCCTAAAAGTTGTAATGCTTTTGCAAGTGTTTCCTTGAACGAGTACACCAAGCAGAGCCTTGCGTTTACAGTAGACTCTGAATCTGCTGTCAAAACCTTGACATGCTCATAGAATGTGTTGAACGATACTGCAAGTTGGTAGCAATATTTCGCAATTATTTTGGGTGAGAGATTTTTTGCGGCATCTTCTACATGAAGGTCAAACTTGGCAATAACTTTGGCAAGGTCTCTTTCGTATATGGTATCCAGACCATCAAAGTTTGTTTCAAAGTTTGGACTCTTACCAGATTTTTCCAAGATTCGTAATGCACGTGCATGTGCATACTGGATGTATGGTCCAGTGTCACCTTCCAAACTCAGTGATTCTGTAAGATCAAATGTAATTATTTTATCAAGGTCTTGTTTTATCATAGTATATCGTAATGCACCAATTGCCACTTGTTCGGATATCTTGACAAGATTAATCTCGTCAAGTTCTGGATTTCTTTTCTTTGCTTCATCAAATGTGCGTTGGCTCAAAACATCCATTACATAGTCGGCACTCACATAGATTCCTTTTCTGCCAGACATTTGCACAGATTTTCCTCCAGTGTCAAGATCAAGTGTCTTTGCAGTATCTGGGCTTAGTGTAACGGATTCGTAACCAAGATGAACATACGAGTCTGGCTTGGACTTGAAATCAGACATGATCTGTGTGATTAATTTTTGTAACCTTGACTGCCTGGAATCTATTACTGTTATGACATGGTCTCCTGCAAAGTGCATCTTGGTGTCCCTGCTGTCAAGTGTTGTCTGCCACAAGACTCGCCCTGTTGTTTGGACTGTATAGTGTTTATAGTAAAATGGATCTTCTAAAATTCCAAGCTTCCATGCTGCATACGGAATGTCTTTTGCGATATATGTCGCAGTACCATTACTTCTAACAAGAACCTTATCGTCTTCGGACTCTGCCTTGATTACCCAGCATCCAGTGTTTTTACCCTCTAGCTCAAGCGTTGTTATTCCCATAGATTTCATTTTTTCAAATGCCTGAAACCATAGTTTTGAGCGAACTATCTGGGATTCGAAATTAAGACAATCATATGTAACCCCGAGACGCCAGCATGTTTTGAGCTGTTCTTCTAGCACACGCCTTGTTATATCATCTCCAAATCTTGCAATCTCTGATGTTCCTTCTTCTAGTTCCTTTAGTACATGAGAGCGCAACTCGATAAGTTGCTTGTCTGTTTCATACTTTTCAGTGATTTTTACATATACTACGTCTCCACAGTAGTGGTCAAACTTTTGGCCCTCTGGGGCCTTGTCAGAATATCCGCCATACTTGAAACCAACTATGATATCTGCAACTTGGAGTCCAGAATCGTCTACATAATTTAGTACACTGGTATCGTATGATGCCTTGTGAAGAATTCTTGCAATCGTATCTCCAATTATTATATTTCTGACATGACCAACATGCAATGCCTTGTTAGGATTGACACTGGTATGCTCGATTACCATCTTTGAGTTTTTTCCAAGATCTACTGTTCCATAATCAGAATCAAGCGAAGCATGGATTACATCTGGTACAAGTTTTGTATAGTTTGCAACAAAATTAAGATAACCTGATGCATGTGCAGAAACTTCAGATACATATGTTCCAAGATTTTTTTTGTACTCTTGTGCAAGTGTTAGTGCAATATCAAATGGTTTTTTCTTGAGTGCCTTTGCAAGCAAAAATCCAACGTTGCAGCTGACATCTCCAAACTCTGGCCTTGATGCTTCAGATATGTCAAACTCAGTTTTAGGATATCCTAGTGTGTCGCATAGTTGCTGTACACCCAACCTGATTTCGTTGTATAGTAATCGTAATGTCATGGAAACATCATTCTGCCAATAGTTTTAGCTGTACTTTTTCAAGTGCCTCAATCATGCCATCTCCTGCATGTCCTGGCACTGAAATTGTTGCCTGAGACTGGACATCTCGTGGGGCATTTCCAAGGGCTACACTTGTTCCTGCCAACTTGAAGAGTGGAACATCAGTCTCGCTGTCACCTATTGCGATAACATCATCTTTTGTTACAGAGAACATCTTCATCACCTCAAGAAATCCGCTTGCCTTGTCTACTCCTTTTGAATTTATATGATAAGCATATTGGCTGTCAGTTAAGGTAACGTCAAGATTATTCTCGGCAAAAAGTTTCTTGCCCAAATTTACATCAAAATTTCTTTCAAGTACTACTTCGGTTATTCTGGGAAATACTGGTTTTTCTATTGCTTCTGGAACTTTTGTTTTCAAGAACTCAAATGCAGTATGACATTTTTGTTTGTCTCCGATTAGCTTGTGCTCATTTGGGCCGGTAGTTATTATTCCGCCATTTTCTCCGACTGCAATTCTTGTTGTTCCACCAAACACTGAAAGTACATAGGCCTCAACAGAAGATCTTCCGGTGACATAGATTACCTTGTGTCCAAGTTTTACAAGATATCTCAGAGCTGCCAATGCATCAAGATCAACACGACCTCCCTTGTTGTCAGTAATGGTACCATCAATGTCTATTGCAAAGATCTTGGGCTTCATTAAAATCACGTATGACGTGGGTCATAATAACTACTATCTAAAATAGTTTTGAGCACAAAGTGTATCATGGTACGAAAAGGACAAGTTTCTGAAATATTCAGCAAGGCCTTGCACCATGACAATCCGGAATCATATCAAATTGGATATGTTGACTTTTACACAACAAAAGAGACAACTCTTGAAGAATTTCTCAAGTTATCAGAAAACTTTGAGGTGATACCTGCATCAAGAATTGTACACATTAGAAAAGGAAACGAGATGCTGTATCGCAAAAAACTATGAATCTGAATGTGTATTTTCCTCGCTAAAACAATTGTATACTAAATTTCATTACTAAATATTTTATAGAAGATTATAAGTATATTCAGATATATGTTAGAGAAGATCAATGCATAGTGAAATCAAATACGTATAGTACATTGGTAATGAACGCAGTACTTTTGATTTTATTCCTATCACTTGCTAGCAATCATGTTGTAAATGCATCTTCTGTTGGAACTATCAGTTTAGCAAAATCTGGACTAGTTGTATCTGATCCTTTAAACAATGAAATTAAAACACAGCAAGAATTGAAAGCAAATCCAGGATATTGGTACTACAACGGAGACGCACCAGATCTAAAAGCAAATTATACATTTTTCAAAGACTTACAAGGACTACATGTGGGAGCTCAGGCACCTGCAAATGGAACATATGCCGGATTCTATGCCATGTCACAAAATACCAATGCAACTTTATTTCATGCAATAGTATCAACACCAGTCAGAACAATTCCAAGCAACAATAACTTTTTCTTTAATGGATTATACGTCCAGACTGCACAATCAGTAGTAAATTATGTGTCATGTGTATCAGACACTAGCAAATCTGGAACCATCTGGACAATCGGTCACACTTACGGAAGTCCCAATGATGCTCTAATGTTCGACACTTTGTGGACAGATACTAGTCAAAATCAGCCATTAACTCGAGACTGTACAATAGTTACAGATGGTCAGAATAACCTCAAGGCGTATCTTGATGGTGTCTTGGTATATTCAAGTAGTACAATCCTACTTGGCATGCCTTCTCCATTCAATGCATATCTTGAACCACAAAATTCCTACACAGGCCAGATGATCAATGGAACGTATACAGACTTTTACGTAACAGAAGGGGACAAGATTCTGATAACTAACATTTCATCAAATGCTGCAGTAGCAAATGTAACCGACTCGAATGGAAATGTACTTGCCAGTTCGCCAGTATCAAATGGCAAGGCAATTTTCGACATAGGAAAATATCACTTCCCATTAGTTGCAAATATTGCAATTTATGATTCTAACAAAATACTAGTTTCATCCACAACTAGTCCTGCAAACATGTTTGGAGGAGATGTTTATACAGTTGATGCTCTAAACCCCAGCCCACCAAAGTCTCCCACAGGACTTGCTGCTACTGCAATCTCGTCATCACAAATCAATTTGTCGTGGACTGCACCATCAGACAATGGTGGTTCTACAATAACAGAATACAACGTAGAAAGATCCACAGACAATGGAACTTCGTGGTCAAGTGTATCCAATACAACATCTACTAGTTATTCTGATACTGGACTGGTACCAAGTACAACTTACACTTATCGCGCATCTGCAATCAATTCAGTTGGAACTAGTTCTCCGTCAAACACTGCTTCTGCAACTACTTATCCAAGTGTTATAACCAATTCCAAATTAACCGTAAGCACACAGAACCTCAATGGGGCATCCATCTCAGGTCAGTACATAGAACTCTGGCAAAACGGGATCCAGATAGATGGCGGATTCTCTCCTGTTACATTTACCT
The DNA here is from genome assembly GCA_022545805.1 of Nitrosotalea sp. Classification (GTDB taxonomy): domain Archaea; phylum Thermoproteota; class Nitrososphaeria; order Nitrososphaerales; family Nitrosopumilaceae; genus Nitrosotalea. Next base: position 8,371 of record JAKEIJ010000020.1, read on the forward strand.
TAATGGATGGGCCACAGTATACAGTAATAGCTGACAATTACCTCACAAACATGTTTGATCATTGGTTTGATACTGGTTCAAAAAATAACTCAAGAAACATATCAATCATGACGGATACAAGCATAACAGCAGTCTATAGAACCATTCCTTAGATTTTCAAATATTTGATAAAATAATCGATGTGTCCTTTTAGAAAATCAAAAGTAATAACAAATTCAATGACAGATCTTCTAACACAGAAATAAGGTAGTGCTATTAGTGGGCAGAATTTGAGCATGGTTAGATGCTCATTGATTTTCTAAGGCCAATACTTGAGAATCCATTTTTTGTAAAATATGGGTTGGCAGGTCTCTTCTTGAATGCAGTCTTTGCTGCAGTAGTACCATTTCCAATCGTTGTTACAGCAACCGCGCTGCTTTTGGATGGTCAAAGTGAGCTAGCAGTGTTTGCGGTCATGTCAACTGGTTCTGTAATAGGAGGCATACTAACATACTATATCGGATATGATGGTGGCAAGGTCTACAAGTTCCTGCGAAGAACTCATCGGGAAGAACATCATCAGAAGAGCTTTGTGTGGCTCAACAAGTATGGATGGAGCATAATTTTTGCACTTAGCTTGGTCCCAATACTGACAGAGGTTGTGACCGTAATTGCAGGTGTGAAAAAATATAATTTCAAAAAATTTGTCATATCCATGAGCATAGCAAGAACTGCCAGTGCATTCGCTGCAGTCTTTTTTGGAAACATGTTTTTGCAGTACATCAAGTCATAGGTAGCCACCAGTAGTAAGATTTTATTCAGCAAGATACCAACAAATCACCAACATGGGAATTCCAGAAAAGATCCAGGCCATCAAAGATGAGATGTCAAAGACCCAGATCAACAAGGCTACAGAACACCATGTAGGTCTTCTCAAGGCAAAGCTTGCCAAGCTCAAAAGAGAGCAAGAAGAGGTAAAATCAAGATCAAGTGGTAGTTCTGCAGGCTTTGATGTAAAAAGAACTGGAGATGCAACAGTTGTCTTCATCGGACTTCCAAGTGTTGGAAAATCAACACTACTCAATAGAATGACTGGTGCAAAATCGGCAGTGGGTGCATTTCAATTTACTACAACAACTGTAATTCCTGGAATGATGGAACATCGTGGTGCCAAAATTCAGATACTTGACTTGCCCGGTATCATCAAGGGGGCATCAACTGGAAAAGGTCTTGGAAAAAGAGTTTTAGCGGTTGCAAAAAGTGCAGACTTGGTATTGATAATACTTGATGTCTTCCAACCATATCTTGAAGATGTAATCAGAACAGAACTTGGAAACATTGGAATTAGATTGGACCAGAGACCACCAGACATTGTAATTGAAAAGACAGGCGATGGAGGAATTGCAGTCAGTCAACAGGTTCCTCTTACCAAGATGTCAATCAGTCTAATGAAAGACATACTTAGATTGTACGGGATGAATAACGGCAGAGTTCTAGTTCGAGAAGATGTTGATGCAGACCAGTTGACAGACTACATATCAGGCAACAAGTTTTACGTCCAGTCCCTTACAATAATGAATAAAATTGATCTTGTAAACCAAGGGTTCGTAAATGAACTACAACAAAAATCAAAATCAAAATTTGTTCCAATATCTGCAGATTCAGATATCAACATAAACGCGCTAAAAGATGCAATATTTGAGAGACTCGATTTTATCAGAGTTTACATGAGACCAAAGGGAGGAGAAACAGACTACAAGGAACCTTTGATAATAAGAAACAAATCAAGCGTATTAGACGTATGTAACAAGCTCCACCGTGACCTCAAAAAAGATTTCAGATATGCGCTAGTGTGGGGAAAGAGTGTAAAGTTTGGAGGACAGCGAGTCGGCATCAATCATGTGCTGCAAGACGAAGATGTTCTTACCATAATCAAAGCAAAATAGCAAAAACTCTTTTGTGCCAAAAACATTTTGTGGTATACAATGGAAGAAGCTGAATACAGATGGTGCAAGAAATGTTTTACAAAAACAAAACAAGAAATTATTTTCATGCCCAACATGGCAACATACAAGAAGAGAAGACAATACAAATGCACAGAGTGTGGTCAGACATCATGGTTGCAAGGAAGAAGACCATCTGCAGAATCAGTATACTAAATTTTTTAACAAAAAATTAATTTTTTTGTAAAAAATTGTGTCTATATTACTCATCATTTGGTGTAATTTTCTTAAGTGCTACAATAGAAAAACAAGTAAATACAACAATTGTGCAATGGCAAAACGATCAACAAGAGCTGTTAAAAAAAGATCAGCTCCTAAGAGAAGATCTGCTGCAAAGCGATCTGCTCCAAAGAGACGATCTGCTCCAAAGCGTAGTGCTCCTAAGAGAAGATCTGCTGCAAAGCGATCTGCTCCAAAGAGAAGAGCTGCTCCAAGAAAGAGATCAGCTTCACGAAAAGCAAAGAGAACAGCTTCAAAAAGACGAAGATAAAATTTTAAACAGATTATCGCTTCTTGCAAGCGATAATTTGTAATATTTTAGCTAAACATTTGACCTGGTGGTGATGGAGATTTTCCTTTAACTGCATCAGGTTCTACGAAAAATTTTCTTTCATTAGGAATTATTGATAACTTCAGTGATGCATTTACTGCATAATGCGGTGTGCCATCAGGGTTCTTATAGTTTGTTGCAATACCAACTCTGTCAAGATCAACTTTTACTTTGACCATTGTCCCATCTTCAAGCTTGAAAGTGACATGTTCATCTCCAACTCGTTGATGATCTAACATCTTGAATTCTATCTTGTCTTTTGATGTGCTCATGGTATCTTGAGATTTGTTTGAGTTATTTGAAGATTCTAGTATAGAAAGCTCATCAGTTTTATTTGCTGCTCAGTTGTCAGGACATTTTTAGAAGACAAGATCTCAAGCAGTTGTGTTATCAATGCGCGCTCTTGTTCTGAAAATCCTGTTGGACCCTTGTCACCTGGCGGACCTGGCGGACCTCTAGGACCTTGTTCACCAGGAATTCCTTGTTGTCCTTGAGGACCTTGCGGACCCTTGTCACCCAAAGGACCTTGTGGGCCAGTTAGACCCTTATCGCCTTGTGGACCTTGTACGCCTTGTGGACCTTTATCACCATGTGGACCTAGTGGACCCTTGTCACCCAAAGGACCAGGAGGACCTTGAATTCCCGGAGGACCCTTGTCACCGGGAGTACCCTGCGGACCGGTGGTACCCTTGTCTCCTTGTGGACCTTGAATTCCTTGTGGACCAGGTGGACCTGTTGGACCTGGCGTACCTCGTGGACCTTGTTCACCGCTTGCACCTGGTAATCCTCTTGGACCCTTATCGCCTTGTGGACCAGGAATTCCAGTTAGACCTTTTTCTCCAGCAGGACCTTGTGGACCCTGCGGACCTTTTTCTCCAAGTGGACCTTGCGGACCAGTAAGACCCTTGTCGCCTTGTGGACCCTGCGGACCTGGCAATCCCTTGTCACCTGGCGAACCTGGTGGACCTTTTGGACCTTGTTCACCAGGTGGTCCAATGATTCCCTTGTCTCCTTGTGGACCAGGAGGACCTGTTGGTCCTTTTTCTCCAAGTGGACCAATTTCTCCGGTTAGTCCCTTGTCGCCTTTATCACCTTTATCTCCTTTATCTCCATGTTCACCTTTTTCACCTTCTTCACCACGAGGACCCTTGTCACCTTGTGGACCTTTATCACCAGTAATTCCTTTATCACCAATTGGACCCTTGTCACCCCTGTCACCTTTGTCGCCGCTTGGACCATGTGGACCCTTGTCACCCATTGGACCTGGAGGACCTAATGGTCCTTTGTCACCAGTAATTCCTTTATCACCCATTGGGCCTTTATCGCCCCTATCGCCTTTGTCACCTGGCGGACCTGGTGGACCTTTGTCACCTTTTTCTCCAAGTGGACCTGGTGATCCCTTGTCACCTTGTACGCCCATAGGACCTGATGGACCTTGTACACCAGGCGGACCCATCTGTCCCGGTGGACCCATAGGACCAGCCGGACCCATCGGACCGGATGGACCTCGCACTCCCCTTTCACCCTGGAAAGGTTCCATCACAATTTTTTGTTTAGGAATTTCAGAATCGAATTTTGTATGATGTGTTACTGGTTCTGATTCTGGAGTTGATTCGACATAGTCAGAGTCAATTTTTGGAACATTAATTTGAAAACTAGAATGAATTGAGGAGAACTGGTCAATTACGACAACCCAGACAGTTCCCTTTTGAAATACTGTTGATGGAAGCGGATTTTTTGCAGAACCAATGACTTGGGTAAATTTTTTGTCTTTTACTCTAAGATGAAAATTGTCCTTCCAAAGAGAGTGAAAACTTCTCTTCTTTACATCATCAAGTGAGGGAGGTGTATCACAGAGTGCAATTTGCACCTCAAAGACACCTGACAAGATCTTAAAGGGCGACTCGCCAGAGATCTCTATAGTGTTATCTTTTGATGACATATTCTACGTGTAATCCCTTAGTATTTTTGTATTTTCAATATGATATAAAGCCCATTTGTGAATTTTTAGACACTTGGAAATCTGTTTTCTACCTTCCAGGCTGCCTGATTTTCAAACTAATCTATTTATCTACGGCTAATCCACATTTTGTTAACCGTGAAAAAGATACTCAAGGACAAAAAGGAAGAACCTCTTTCGGAGATTAGAAAGGTAGAGCCAGAGCCAAGTACCAAGATAACAGATTCCAACTATAACAGAAACAAACACTACAAGAAAGGGGTCTCCCTCATGGCAGATGAGCGATTGGAGGATGCGGCAAGAGCGTTCGAAGATGCGCTACGAATCGATCCAAGACATATGGATTCATTGCTCAAGTTAGGATATGCACGTTTTCACATGAATGATTTTGCAGGCGCGATGGAATCATACAACAAGGTCCATGAAATCGATGTTACAAATGCAGAAGCATGGAACTTGAAAGGTCTGATTTACTATCAACAGAAGAATTATGATAAAGCATTAGACAGCGTAGAAAAGGCAATTGATTCCAATTCTATAGACGGAATGTCGTGGTACAACAAGGCATGTTACCACTCTTTATTGAATCACATACCAGAATCTATCGAGGCATTAAAACGCTCAATTGAGATTGATGTCAAGAATGCAAAAAAAGCAGTAAGAGACAAAGACTTTGAAAACATCAGAACTGATGAAGGATACAAAAGAATTGTTGAAGTTGTTGTACTTGAATCAGTGAGACAAGGATATCGTAAAGTAGGACAGATTGTCTGGACTACAATGGTAGGCAAGCTGGAAGTTGAAGATGCTGCAAGAAAACTAGTTGAGAAGGGGTTATTGATAAAAACAGAAAAAAATCTCGGACTGCAAAAAGTAGAAGAGTTTGAGATTGTTCCAGAGCTTGCAGAAAAAATCGGGGTGGAAAAGAAAGGCTTTTTTGGTGCTGCTAAAAAATCTCAGCCAATTGTAATACAAAATCTAAAAGAGATAAACGAGGCTGTACAAGCAACCAAGACAGCAATTGAAAAAGGAGACGTCAAGGAAGTAATTGCATGTCTTGACGTATTCATTGAACCTGCAAAGAAAGGCGGACAAATGATTGAATACTTTTTTGAAGAGCACCGTGACATTAGGTTGTACAAGGTAAGACTCACCGACAAGGGAGTAGAATATCTCCAGGCAAACAAACAGAAGATAATGGACTTGTTTAGCAACATAGAAATGATGATAACAAAGAAACTTAGAAACGAAGCTGCCAGTCAGAATTCTTAGAATTTATTCAGCAGACAGATCCCAATAGTTTGCATCCTTTTGCTTTTCTATGGGTTTTTCAAGCGACTTCCATTCTTTGAATGAGCGTACATAGAGCTTGACATTGTCCATACCTAATGACTTTAGTGCATAATACCCCAAGCCTGAGAGTGTGCCTACACTTCCACAATATGTGATTATTTCAGATTCCGGAGTAATGTTTCTGTTTTGTATCAGTCGACGTAAATCCTCTTTTGGTCGAAGTATATTTTGACCTGATGCAAGCATTCGGTATGGAATATTTATTGCACCAGGGATGTGCTGCTCAAGATAGTTGAGCCTTTCTCTGTTGTCTACTAATATTGCACCCTTTTCCTTGGCTGGAACAAGGTAATCTGAAGTTGCAAGAATTTGTGGTTGTAGTTTTAGCGAGTGATTTGTTTTTACAATGGATGGAGTATCAGAACTTGTTTCAAGGCCAAGTTTTTTCCATGTTCCATATGTTATATCCAAAAGTGATACATCTTCATGTCCAATGTATTCAAGTGTCCATGCAACTCTAGATGCAAGCGCTCCAAATGTATCATCATATACTACAACTGACGTCTCATCGCCAATTCCAAATGACTGGGCATATTGGAGAACTTTGTCTGGGCTGTCATCTGCAAGAAGACTTGCCAGTGGTAGATTTATGGCACCAGGGATGTGGCCTTGCTTGTAATCATCTTCTTTTCGGATATCGAGAACCTTGACGCTCTTGTCACGTATCTCAGAACGTAACTTGTCAGCATCAATTGTAACGCGAGTAGTTTTTTCTTTGCTCAAGCCGCACATTCGCCCCTTCCTGTTTTGGTATGGTAGCTTCCATCACTTCCATAGTCGGCGTAAAAGTCTTCATCCTGATCTTTTGTGGGAGCAATCACAACAGGCTTGAGCAACTCTTTGATATCATCAATGGAATTTATTTTTGGGCCGCCATTTCCTTCTATGACTCGTTTTACCCATAGATCAAGTGTCTCACCGGATTTTTTGTCAGACTTGAATATCTCCACTATTTTTAGAATTGTTGGAATTACTCTCTTTGCTGGAACTTTTGTACATGTATGTCCAAGTGTAGTGGTTTCATCTGATCTTCCTCCAAGAGACATGGTATACAATGGGTACATGTCTTTTCCAAGCCTTCCTCCACCCCCATAGAACCCAATTGTAGCAATCTCATGCTGGCCACAAGAGTTTGGACATCCACTTATCTTGATGGTAGAGTTGCGAAGATCATCGTCTTCGTCTATTTTTAGTTCAATGAATTTTCTTTGCACCTCCTTTGCCAATCTATGTGAATTTGTTAGTGCCAGGTTACATGAAGTTGTTCCAGAACAGCCTACGACAGATGCCATCGTAAGCGCACCGGGATTTGCAAGACCGACTTCTAGTAGTTTAGAGTAAACTCTAGGAAGATCCTCGTCTCGCACCCATCGAAATACCATGTCTTGTGTAAAGCCATTTCTTATCTGTCCATCTGCAGTAAACGCTCTTGCAATATCAGCAATTGCTCGTAGTTGGTTTGATGTGACATCACCTGATTCTAGTGTAAGAAATACGCAACTAAATCCAGGTTGCTTTTGTTTGAATGTATTCGATTTTACCCATCTAGCATAGCCTTGTGGAACAGACGGAATTTCTGAGCTTATCGATATCTTTCTCATTGTTTCTACTGTCTTGTCAACTTCAAGTTTTATGATAACTGACAATAACATCTTTATCATTGCCCTTTCTTTTAGCACCAAGTTTTGGAATTTTTCCCAGCCCATCTCATTTACAAGATAACGCATTCTTGCTCGAGCCATGTTTTCCCTGTTTCCTAACCTGTCAAATATTCTAATTACTGAAACAATAGTATACAACACTTCATCTTCTGAAGTAAATGGTTCCAATTGGTGTCCTACAAATGATTGTGCACCCAGTCCCCCGCCCAGAAATACTTTGAATCCTCTTTGTGGTTTTCCGTTTACTTCACCTTGTTGCGGGATTAATCCAATGTCTACCATTCTTGCCATTCCGTGTTTTTCACAGCATGTGAAATTAATCTTGAATTTTCTTGGAAGCGCTTGACACAGGGGGTTTCGTAAAAGGAACTTGGTCGCGCCAACTGCATAAGGAGTAGGATCAAATACCTCATCTGGACACACACCTGCAAGTGGACTGCACATGATACTTCGTACAGAGTTTCCACATGCTTCTCTTGTTGTCATTCCAGATTCTGCAAGTCCTCGCAAAACTTCAGATACATCTTCTAATGCTACCCAGTGAAGTTGAAAGTTTTGTCTTGTAGATACATGTGCACTACCTATTGAGAACTGCTCACTAAGATCTGCAATCTTTTCCAGTTGCTCAGAATAAACTTCGCCTGCTGGGAGTTTTAGTCTAATCATGCTGTAATCATCTGTCATTCTGCTGCCATAGGCTCCATGCTGTAGCCTGAATCTTCGAAAATCATCACGGTTAATTTTTCCTTGTCTGAATAGCTTTACCATCTCAGAGAACCGTTCAGCCTCCTCTAGACGTCCCCAGTTTATCTTGTGTTTTGGGACATTATCTGGTTCAGACTGGATACTAGTATTGCTCAATTAATGTAGCTACTCTTCAGAAAGCATATAAATTTTGTATTAAGTAGCCTTTTCCTCCTTATAACAAAATAAGTAGGAAAATTTTGCCATGCTTGTTCCAAACTTTTGGAATCAGTTTTTACGGATCATGTTGACAATTTCTAGTTATTTCACATGTTCATCCTTTCTACGGCAATGCCTTTATCTCAATTGCAACATCATCCCAGAAATCTGCGCTATTTGTAGTCCACTTGCAGTTGATAACACTTTGAGTTGGTACAATTTTGGAGCTTGATGCACCGGTTATGGCACTTGGCATGTTGACGTCCCATTGTTGTGTACATGTTGATGAGCCAATTGTGGAGCCGCCATAAATGGATGGCAGATCTATGACCCAGTCGTTTGCGAATTTAGTTGTAAGCGATATGGTAGGACTGTTGGAATTTACATTGTGTCGTACTGCTTTGGTGGGTATTGGGTTTGTCTGATTTACTCCAGAAAATGAATATGCTCCAACGACTGTTGATGTTTTGCCATTCATTGTAACTACAATAGCACCATTACCTGTGGGATTGTCGAGATACCAAAATTCGGCATCATTATTATAAAATGATCCAACTTTTTTCGTAAGAGGTATGCCTCCAAATGTAATTGAATTTACATGACTTCGGTCTGCACTGACACCTACAACAAGTAACCTATTGTTGTCTGTTCCAACATCAAAGTCTGAAAGCATAATTCGGTTCGAGGATAATGTTGTTGAGCCGGATGTTGATTGTATGTTGTTTAAGACAATTCCACTTGTCGAAGTACTAGTAGTTTCAGAGGCAGTATTTGATGGAGAACCGGTTCCGATGCCATTGATTGTAGAGACGCGGTATGTGTAAGTGGTACTCTGAGAGAGTCCAGCATCATTGTAAGTGGCATTATTATTACCGGTGTTAGATATGACAGAATACCAGGTATTTCCATTATCAGGTGATCGTTCAACATCATATCCTGTTATTTCCGAACCGCCATCGTCTGTAGGTGTAGTCCAAGACAAGTTGATTTGTGATGATGAAATAGTAGTTGCGACAAGTTCTGTTGGTGATGATGTTATTGTTACATCACTAGGTGTTGACGCAGTTGCAGTGTTTGATGGTGAACTAGTTCCCATGCCATTGATTGCAGAGACGCGGTATGTGTAAGTGGTACTTGGATTTAATTCCGTATCATAATAGGTGGTAGTAGTACTGCCTGTGTTTTCATCCATCGTTGACCATGTAGAACCTGCATCTGTTGAACTTTCAATTTGATATCCGGTTATTTCAGAACCACCATTGTTTGCAGGTGTAGTCCAAGATAGGTGGATTTTAGATGAAGATGTAACCATTGCCTGCAAGTTTTGTGGTGCAGATGAAGAGTCAATCCATTGTACATTGTATGTTACCGGATTACTAAGAGTTGAAAAGGTTGCAAAAAATACAGATTGTGAATAGTATCCAGGATGTGGATTTGTTAGTGTTTCATTGAGGGTCACGTCTTGGTTGGGAAGTATGGTTGTGGTTTTACTATCCGGCATACAATGTCCATCTGCAAAAGCAAAAACATCATCATGATACCAAGTGGTTCCAAGACTTGTGTTGTTCTGAGAGCTCATATTGGAAGTGTGTATTACAAAAGTTACATCATAACTGCTTCCTGTGTTCACATTAAAGACCACACCAGGATTTGCTATTGGATTAAACGTATTACTGCCATTATTTATCGCAAAGGATACGATCGGACCGTCATACCTATTGAGACACGTGGAAGGGGCATCACCCATTGCAAACACTTGATTCATAGACAAACCAAGGCCTACAAAAAGAATTGAAGCAAAGAATACAGTGAGACGGTACTTACTACGATAATTTTTTGGAGTTTCTGTCACGAATTATCAATTCTTTTAGGATCACATTACATATCTGGATATACGGTGAATATTCTGGAAGATAATACAGTCCAAATAACAGGTCTCAAATATATTTTCATGAAACCGTATAGTTACAAAGAACCAGAAAAGAGTTAAATGGTCACCGGCAAGGAAAAAACATCATGTCAAACAAGATAAGTCTCGCCCTAGTAGGAATGGGAAATGTATCCACCACACTTGTGAAAGGTTTTGAATATTACAAAAACTCTACAGAAGGTTTGTGGCATCCAAAAATAGGTGGGCTTACACTCAATGACTTTACAGTTACTGCAGTATATGATATCGATGCAACAAAGGTCGGAAAAAATATTTCAAGTTTGATAAATGGCTCCAAGTCAGACTTTGGAAATCTTGTAGTCCAACCAGGAATTGCAGAAGATGTTGCACTGGAACATATTTCAAAGAATGGACAAACAAAATCATCAAGCTATGACGAATTTGTAAATTCTCTTAAAAAAACAAAGCCAGATTTTCTTGTAAACCTTATTTCATCAGGAATGGAAAAAAGCGGTGAAAAATATGCAAAAGCTGCACTTGATGCAGGGTGTTCTTTTCTTAATGCAACATCTGTCAAGACGGTTACCGATCAAATACGAAAAGCGTTTGAATCAAAGGGATTATTCATACTTGGAGATGATTTGATGAGCCAGTTTGGTGGAACTGCATTTCACAGAGGTATGATTGATTTCATGGCAAGTAGAGGAATTTTCTTGAAAAAGGCATACCAACTTGATGTTGGAGGCAATCAGGATACACAAAGTACCATGGCTGAAGAGACAAGAGAAAGAAAGAGACAGATAAAGACAGACTCTATCGCAATAGAATCACCTATTCCTTTCATGTCAACAGCAGGTACTACAGAATATGCAGAACAACTTGGTGATTCAAGAGTTAGCTACTATTGGATGGAGGCAAAGGGATTTCTGGATTCTCCAATCGAGCTTGACTTGTCCCTTCGTACAAATGACAGTACAAACGGCTGTAATGTTATAGTGGATGTCATTCGTGCTGCAAAAAGATCAATTGATAAAAAAGACTTTGGCAAATCAGACATAATCTCAGCATATGCATTCAAGAGCCCATCAAAGAAGATGCACATACGAGAATGTATCAAGGCGTTTGAAGACGCGTTTGTAAACTGAGCAAACTATTAATGTGCAAAAAAATGGATTATTTTTCATGCAAAAAGCAACTCTAAGCGACGAAGCCCCAAAGATCTTTGCTGATTTAAGAGAAGTTGAGATAACGAGAGCTATTGCAAACGAATTTCATTCAGTATTAATCGACAGATCAGATTCTGATGTTATAATTATCGGCGCAGGTCCAGCAGGACTTACTGCAAGTAGAGAATTATCATTAATGGGATTCAAGGTTCTGGTAATCGAACAGAACAACTATCTCGGTGGGGGCTATTGGCTTGGAGGATACATGATGAATCCTGTAACAGTTAGGGCTCCGGCTCAAAAAATATGGGACGAGTTGGGAGTTCCTTACAAGCAGGTCGCAGAAGGCCTCTTTCTAACACCTGGACCACATGCGGTATCAAAATTGATTGCAGCAGCATGTGATGCAGGAGTAAAATTCTTACAGCTAACCAAGTTTGATGATCTAGTTTTGAAGAACGGTCGTGTCTCAGGAATTGTAGTAAACTGGATGCCAGTATCTGCACTTCCAAGAAACATAACATGTGTAGACCCAATTGCATTAGAATCAAAGATGGTAATCGATGCATCAGGACATGACTCTGTTGCAGTAAAAAGACTAGTAGACAGAAAACTTGTAGAATGGAAAGGAATGGATCCAATGTGGATAGACGACGGTGAAAACAGAGTAGTCTACAAGACAGGTGAAGTATATCCAGGATTGGTCATTTCTGGAATGTCTGTAACTGAAACATATGGTCTTGCGAGAATGGGTCCAACTTATGGTTCCATGTTACTATCTGGTAAAAAGGCAGCCGAAGTAACAGCAGCCAAGCTTAAAGAACTAAGAAGATAAATCAATTAACTTTCAAAACTACTTGATGAAGATAACCAAGATTTTTCTTTACGATGAGCCGTCAGTTCCAGAAATCCAGATAAATGATCTGGCAAGTTTCATAAAAGAAACATTTGAAGTGCCAGTCAGTGTACGAAAAAGTTTCTTTTCACATTTCAAGTCAGACAAAGAGACTGCGACAAAACTTGCATCAACAAGGGTTTTCAATCCCCAGGCCGCATTTGAGATACATATACCAACAGAGGAGGAGATTAATTTTGAAGAAGAATCATTTGAAAACAATTCTTCCTCAAACAATATCGTACTGTATGATGGTTTTGAGTTGCAAAAAATAATTCTTGATAAAATTCCAAACGAGGAACTATCAATTGATACATTTCACCTTGCTTTCACTACAAGGCTTTCATGCACATATGACTGTGATGACAATAGGTACCACGGAAGGGCAGTAATCTGTTCAAATCCTTCTATCATCTCAACTACTGGAATAATAGAAGCCCCTGCCAAGCCGCGTGCATATTACTTGATAATGCAACATAGCATATCTCAAGGCCTAAACCTTGATACACTGAAAGACAAGTTCAGAGGCAAGTTTCTAGAATACCATGACAAGAATCTTGCCCAGGTAGTAAGAGGATATGCACTACAGGCAATTTTTTATTATATAACATCAGAGCCATTTTGTGATTCAAAGGAATGTGTTTTGTACAATGCACATTGGCAAGAAGATCTAATACATACACAGATCGAATTGGGAAAGCTGTGTGAATATCACCAGAGAATTCTGGAGACATACAAGAAAACATGAATAATTTAAATATGAACTTGACCGAGTTGCACTTGTGCAAGCAGAAATCAGATCAGAGAACAAGAAACCAGAGACTAAAAGAAAATTTGATGTAATAATTATTGGTGCAGGTCCTGCAGGATATACTGCTGCAATATACACATCACGTGCAAAACGTGAGACTCTGATAATCTCAGGCATTTTACCAGGAGGACAGTTGATGCTTACAACAGAAGTTGAAAATTTCCCAGGTTTTGCAAGCGGTATCATGGGTCCAGAATTGATGACAACCATGAGACAGCAAGCAGAAAGAATGGGAACTACAATCATTGATGATGAAGTAGTAAATGTTGATTTCAGACACAAGCCGTTTAAGATACTAACATATTCTGAGGAATACGAAGCTGATTCTGTAATCATTGCAACAGGTGCAACACCAAGAAAGATTGGCGCGAAAGGAGAACAGGAATTTAGTGCACGAGGAGTCTCATATTGTGCTACATGTGATGGACCATTTTTCAAGAATCAAGATATCGTAGTTGCAGGTGGAGGGGACTCTGCAATGGAGGAAGCAATATTTCTTACAAAGTTTGCAAACAAGGTTCACGTAGTACACCGAAAGGACACACTTCGTGCAAGCAAGGTAATGCAAGACCGTGCTTTTGAAAATAAAAAAATCCAGTTTCACTGGAATACAATAATTGAAGAAGTAAAAGGCAGTCAGAAGGTGAGCCAGATAATGGTAAAAGATGTCACTACAAATAACGTCAACACACTAGAAGTAGGCGGATTATTTGTCGCAATAGGACATGAGCCAAATACAAAATTATTCAAGAGTCAGATTGACCTTGACGAACAAGGATACATTGCACTAAAAAATCACACCCAGACAAATGTTGAAGGAGTCTTTGCTGCAGGAGATGTTCACGACCACAGATACAGACAGGCAATCACAGCAGCAGCATTTGGATGCATGGCTGCAATTGATGTAGATAAGTACCTATCAGAGCGTAAAAAGTAATTATTCTCTAATTTTAGAGATGTACTTGGAATCTTTTAGTCCAGAATCGTATTCACTTTCTGAGAGTATGTGTTGCTGTGTGTAAAGACTCTTGAATTTTCTTCCATCATCTGCAAATATTCCAACCGCATAGCCATTTGAGATGTTATATTTTTTCATGGCAGTATATACGGTTGCAGAGGATGGACTGACAAGCATTTTCTCTTTTTGTAGAATCTCTTTTACAGAGGAAAATGCCTCTTCGTTTGTAATTGTTATCCAGTCATCAACTACTTTTTCACGCTTGATGAACAGGTCAGGCTTGGAAGACTCTTCAAAATTTCTCAGACCCTGAATCAAGTGATTCTGTTGAGGCTGTACTGCGATAATCTTGATGCCAGGATTCTTTTCTTTTAGATATGCACCTATACCGGTAATTGTTCCACCTGTTCCCACACCGGTGAAAAAATGAGTAATCTTTCCCTGAGTCTGCTCCCAGATCTCAGGACCTGTGCCTTTGTAATGACCCATAAAGTTTGCATCGTTTGCATATTGGTTAGGAGAATAGTACTTGTCAGGTCTTGCAGATGCAATAGATCGTGCTAGCGCAATGCTTTGGTCAGTTCCTGCACCCACCTTTGGACACAGGTCATCTGATGTTTGGTATAGCGTTGCGCCAAGGGATTCAATTATTTTCTTTGTTTCATCACTTGCCTTTTCAGGAATGACAATCTCAACTTTGTATCCCAAGAGTTTTGCAATTCCGGCAAGTGCGATACCTGTGTTTCCAGAGGTTGGCTCTATGATTATGGTATGTCCCCTTTTAATCAGGCCTTGTTCTTCTGCCATCTTTACCATCCAGTAAGCAGCCCTGTCTTTTACAGATCCAAATGGATTGTAAAATTCTAATTTAGCGAAAAACTCTGTTTTGTTTTTTGAAAGTGATTCTAGTTTTACAATTGGCGTGCCACCTACTTTTATTGGCATACCGAGATCTTCTAGTGTTTCAGCCAAGGCGGTTATTTCACCTTCTTGATTGTAAACTCTAGATCTTTGTCTGTTTTTTTAAGTTCAATTAACTGATGACCCATTCTATTTACCCATCTTGTGATGTCTTCTTCAGATGCAGGATCATCTGCAGTTATTTTTAGAATGTTTCCTACTGCCATTCTTTCCATCTCTATCTTTGTTCTAAAGACAGGCTCAGGACAGAACATGCCTCGTACATCAATTGTCTTAGTTGGAGTTAATTCCGAAATGTCGGTCACCTGTAAGCCAAAAAGTGCTCACGCAATATTAAAATCTATTCATAGGCGCAAGAAGATACTATCATCTAATAATCATTGGCAGAATTGCACGCAAGTTTCTTTCATACAAAACCGTGTGATC
Organism: Nitrosotalea sp.; assembly: GCA_022545805.1. Classification (GTDB taxonomy): domain Archaea; phylum Thermoproteota; class Nitrososphaeria; order Nitrososphaerales; family Nitrosopumilaceae; genus Nitrosotalea. Next base: position 23,848 of record JAKEIJ010000020.1, read on the forward strand.
CTGATCTTTGAAATTAATCTTGTTGGAAAGTTTTGTTATCAAGCGGACTGCAACCTTGTATGCAGTTGTCCAGACTATGCTATCAGGGTTTGACTCAAAGGCATTTATCAAAAATTTACATATACCTGTAAGGTGCGGATGATTTTCTTTAAAGTATATCATGATGTCTTCTTTAGAATTTTCAATCTTATACAGAGCATGCGCTATCATTTCTCTGCTTGTGATGTATCCAGTTTCGCTAACAGTTACTTTTCCGTGTCGTAGTGCATAGAGTACATCATCAAGATTGTTTTCAGAGTCTACCAAGTTTATGCATCTTCCAAGTGTAGATGCCACATGTGAATCGCTTCCTGCAACTTCAATAAGTCGATTTGCTTTGGCAAAATGATATGCTCTAAGATTAGAATACCTGTCCACGTTGTTGCTGTTAAAGACCTCAATCATATCACATAGAACTGCTCTTTCCCTGAGTCCATTGCTAAGACCAAAGGGATGAGGAGCGCAAGAGATGGCACCCTGTGATTTTATATCATCAAGGGTCTCCTCCAATGTGCCTCCAGCTTTTATGGTTTGGTTGAGACCAAACGCGAGAACATGAATTCCTTGATCAGTAGTTATCTCCTCTCCAGGATAAACCTTGATCTTTTTGTATTTCTCATGATTACTTCGATACTCCAAAAGTGAACCATATCCGTTTATCGTATTATGGTTTGTAATGAAAAATGCATCAAGGTTTGCTTCATATGCTTTCTCAAGCTGATCCATGATTGTCACTCCACAGTCATATGGTGTCTCTTTGGGCCCAAGTTGAAAGTTTGAAAATTCATTATGACAGTGTAATTCTATTTTTAATCCAGCCAATGTTTATCGAATCCATCAATCAATGCATATAATCTTTGTTTCTGGAA